>NZ_KE952604.1:125712-194175 GCF_000466335.1 Aggregatibacter sp. oral taxon 458 str. W10330
CCATGGCGGTGATGCTGAAACCGGCATCAACATGAACGATTTCACCGGTGATCCCGGAGGCTAAATCAGAGCATAAGAACGCCGCCGAGTTGCCCACATCTTCGATGGTCGCGGTGCGGCGTAATGCAGCGGTTTTTTCGAAGGTTGCCAACATTTTCTTGAAGTTTTTAATACCGGAAGCCGCTAAAGTACGAATCGGGCCTGCGGAAATGGCGTTTACGCGAATGCCGTCTTTACCCAAATCAGCTGCCATCACGCGGGTTGCCGCTTCAAGAGAGGCTTTGGCTAAACACATCACGTTGTAGTTTGGAATCGCACGTTCTGCACCTAAATAGGACAGCGTTAATAATGCCGCATTTGGATTCAAATACGGACGTGCCGCTTGCGCCATTGCCACGAAGCTGTATGCGCTGATATCGTGGGCAATACGATAACCTTCACGGGTTGCTGCATTGACATAGTCTCCATCTAATTGATCGCCCGGTGCGAAGGCGATGGCGTGCACAAAACCATCGAATTTATCCCAATGTTTGCTTAATTCTGCGAAGCAGTTTTGAATGCTTTCATCGGTGGCAACGTCTAACGGAAGCACGATTTTTGCGCCGAATTCTTTGGCAAATTCTTCAACACGCGGTTGTAATTTTTCATTTAAATAAGTGAAAGCTAATTCTGCGCCTTGCTCTTTCATCGCTTTTGCAATGCCGTAGGCGATAGAACGATTGCTGGCGAGACCTGTAACTAAAATACGTTTACCTGTTAAGAAACCCATAATATTTCCTGTGATTTGCGTTAAAAATTGTGACGTAGTATAAGCGAAAACGCCTTTGAATACAAAGCCGACCAATTTATCAAAACAAAAAAGCACTTATTCGGTGCTAAATAAGTGCGGTTGAATTATTGACTGTTTTTTAGAAATTGACGCGAACACCTAGTCTGGCGCCGACTTCATTTAATTCTAAGTCGCGGCTAAATCTGTTGTATTCGATATTTCCATTTAAGCTAATGCGTTCATTGATTTTGTATTGCGCCCCACCAAGTGCGCCAAAGCCAACATAATTATCACGATATTGAAGATAATTGAAGCTTTGACGAGTTGTTCGGCTTACGGTGGCGTTGATATTGTTATGCGATAAACGAATACCAATATAAGGAACGAGCTTTGCATTGATGTCGTTAATGTTGAAATCATACAGTCCGGTGACACCGACAGAGCTCAATTTGACAGAACTCTCTGAGCTGATATTTTCGTCATGTGCAGATTTGTGGATTTTTCTGAAATGGGTGTAATCTACCGCAAGGCGAAATGGATTATCAAAATCGTAACCTAAGCTGATACGTTGATTAAACGTGTTTTGATGGCCGGGAAAATCATCAATGGTAAATTGTGAATATCCCAAATCGCCTTGTACGTAAACATTTCCGGCATGAGCGGACAAGGCAACTGTTGTGGCGAGAAGTGAAATTTTGAATAAATTTTTCATAGATTGGCTCCCGTGAATAGGTGAAAAGATTGGCTAAGGCATAGAAAATGCTATGAATTGATAGAATTATACTGCGCTTTCCTCTAGAATCAATCCGTTCATTTAAACGGTTGCATGGCAATTGAGAATATGGTGAAAGCATGAATTAAGTGCGGTAGATTTTTTTTCTAAATCTTGAATTTAACGAAATCATCTCCATATAGAGCCAAATTAGCAGAATAGAAAAGAGAGTATGCGATGAGAACAAAAAAATCAGAATTACAAACCATACCGGTATTGCCATTGCGCGATGTCGTTGTGTTTCCTTATATGGTGATGCCGTTATTTGTGGGGAGACCAAGATCTATACACAGCCTTGATGAAGCAATGAATCACGGCAAGCAACTCTTGTTGGTATCGCAAAAGCAGCCGGAATTGGAAGAACCCGGTATTGATGATTTATACGATGTCGGCACCATTGCCAATATTATTCAGTTGCTCAAACTGCCGGACGGCACGGTGAAAGTGTTAGTGGAAGGACAGCAACGTGCGCAGATTTATCAATTAGAAGATACCGGTGAACATTTCCAAGCGCAGATTAAGCCGATTGAAAGCACGCTTGGTAATAAAAAAGAATTACAAGTTGTTCACAAAGCCGCCTTAGATGAATTCCAAAATTATATAAATTTAAATAAGAAAGTGCAGCCGGATATTCTTTCCGCACTTCAACAAATTGAAAATTTGGAACAATTAAGCGACACCTTAGCCTCCCATTTACCGGTTTCCGTTGCCCAAAAACAAACTGTGTTAGAAATGAGCAATGTCGTGGAACGTTTTGAGTATTTGCTCGGTTTAATGCAGTCCGAAGCGGATCTATTACAGGTGGAAAAACGCATTCGTAGTCGCGTGAAAAAACAAATGGAGAAAAGTCAGCGCGATTATTACTTAAACGAACAAATTAAAGCCATTCAAAAAGAGCTTGGCGAAGAAGAAAATGCGATAAGTGAAATTGAACAGCTTCGTCAAAAAATTGAAGAAGCAAGAATGCCTTTGGAAGCGCGTGAAAAAGCCGAAGCTGAATTGCAAAAACTGAAAATGATGTCGCCAATGTCGGCTGAAGCCACTGTTGTGCGCAGTTATATTGACTGGATGATTCAAGTGCCTTGGCATAAACGCACCAAAGTGAAAAAAGATCTCGCCAAAGCACAAGAAATTTTAGATGCCGATCACTATGGTTTGGAGCGCGTGAAAGAGCGTATTTTAGAATACCTTGCCGTGCAAACCCGTTTAAATCAATTAAAAGGGCCAATTCTTTGCTTGGTAGGCCCTCCTGGTGTCGGTAAAACCTCTTTAGGACAATCTATTGCCAATGCAACAGGGCGTAAATATGTGCGCATGGCATTAGGCGGCGTGCGTGATGAAGCAGAAATTCGTGGTCACCGGAAAACCTATATTGGTTCCTTGCCGGGCAAATTGATTCAAAAAATGGCAAAAGTCGGTGTAAAAAACCCGCTCTTTTTGTTAGATGAAATCGACAAAATGTCTTCGGATATGCGTGGTGATCCGGCCTCTGCTTTGTTAGAGGTCTTAGATCCGGAACAAAACGCCCATTTCAACGATCATTATTTGGAAGTGGACTACGATTTATCCGATGTCATGTTTGTGGCGACCTCAAACTCCATGCACATTCCAACACCATTATTAGATCGTATGGAAGTGATTCGTCTATCCGGTTATACCGAAGATGAAAAACTGAATATTGCCACTCGCCATTTGATCAAAAAACAAATGGAACGCAACGGGCTAAAAGCCGGTGAATTAACCATTGATGACAGTGCGATCGTGGATATTATCCGCTATTACACTCGTGAAGCCGGTGTGCGTAATTTAGAACGTGAAATTTCGAAAATCTGCCGGAAAGCCGTAAAAACCTTACTGTTAGATAAGAAATTAAAATCCATTAAAGTGACCGCGAAAAATCTACACGATTACCTTGGCGTGAAACGCTTTGAATTTGGTCGTGCAGATACACAAAACCGCGTTGGCGAAGTCACCGGTTTGGCATGGACGGAAGTCGGCGGCGATTTACTGACGATTGAAACCGCCTCAGTGCTAGGCAAAGGCAAACTCAGTTACACAGGCTCCTTAGGTGATGTGATGAAAGAATCCATTCAAGCGGCAATGACTGTGGTACGCGCCCGTGCAGAGAAATTAGGCATTAATCCGGAATTCCACGAAAAACGAGATATTCATATTCACGTTCCGGATGGAGCGACACCAAAAGACGGCCCGAGTGCTGGGATTGCTATGTGTACCGCCTTAGTGTCTTGTTTAACCGGTAATCCGGTGAAATCGGAAGTGGCGATGACCGGTGAAATCAGCCTACGTGGCAAAGTATTACCGATTGGCGGTTTAAAAGAAAAATTGCTGGCAGCTCACCGTGGTGGTATTAAAACTGTCATTATTCCAAAAGATAATGTGAAAGATTTGGAAGAGATTCCGGAAAACGCCAAACGTGATTTGAACATTCACGCTGTAGAAACCATCGATGAAGTGCTAACCATTGCATTGGAAAATCCACCAAGCGGTGTTGAGTTTGTCAAACTTGAGCCAATTTCTACGGTGAAAAATAGCCGCCGGAAGAAAGGCATTGCACCAAGTGCGGTCAATTAATGAAACGTTTTTCAACGCGATAAGGATCTATAGAGTAGCGTGCAACTTTTTGCACGAAATCGTGAATACCCGAAAGGGCGAAATCACGTTCCATGCGTGGTTTGGTCGTGCATCAAGATGCACGCTACGCATGAAATCGTGAATATCCGAAAGGGTTAAATAATGTTCCGTGCGTGATTTAGTCGTGCATCAAGATGCACGCTACGCATGAAATTGTGAATTGCGCATTAGGGTTAATCATTCGTGCAGCAAGAATCGTAGCGTGCAACTTGTTGCACGAAATTTTGAATATCCGAAAGGGTTAACGTTTCATGTGTAGCACAAAATCGTGAATGTCTGAAAGGGTGAAATCACGTTCCATGCGTGGTTTGGTCGTGCATCAAGATGCACGCTACGCATGAAATCGTGAATGCCTGAAAGGGTTAAATCACGTTCTGTGCGTGGTTTGGTCGTGCATCAAGATGTACGCTACGCATGAAATCGTGAATGCCTGAAAGGGTTGACGTTTCATGTGTAGCACAAAATCGTGAACATCCGAAAGGTTAAATAACGTTCCGTGCGTGGTTTGGTCTTAAAATAAACCGCACTTTAATGTAATTTATTAAAGTGCGGTATTTTTTTGCACATTTTTCTATGTACTTTCTAGGCTTTCTTTAGGTTCGTTCTCTGTTTTTTCTTTATTCAGCAACAACCGTTCCGTTTCAAAATCATGATGCAGCGGTTCAATATCGGGCATCGTTTTGTTGGCTTTGGCAGAGAGTGCCTTAAAGCGTTCCACTTTGCCCATCAAGCCCTGTTGCCCCACGAGTGCCGTGACAGCACTGTTGTAGTGCGAACTGACGGTGGAAAGGCTGTTTCCCACTTTCGCCAAACGCTCCGCGAGTAAGCAGATTTGGTTGTAAATGTCGCCGGCTTTTTCGCTGATTTCACGCGCTTCCGCATTACCGCGTTCCACCCGCCACAGGTTCGCTACCGTGCGTAAAATCGGCATCAGCGTGGTATGTGACACCATAATGACGTTTTTGTCATAACCATAACCGAACAAACTCGGATCCATTTTTAAGGCCTCAATGTAAGCCGGTTCCACGGCAATAAACATCAACACGAAATTCGGGCTACGTATCCCGATAAGGTTGCTGTAATCTTTACGGGATAAGTCATCGATGTGATTACGCAATGCCTTAATATGCTCGCGCAGAAACGCCTGACGTTCTATTTCATCTTCAGCATTGACCGCACTTTCATAGGCGTTAAGCGACATTTTGCTGTCGATAATCAAATGTTTCTCATCCGGTAGGTTAAGAATAAAGTCGGGATAATTGCGTTTGCCCTCTTCGTTTTTGAAATGCGCCTGTGCCGTGTAATGTTCATTTTCCACCAAGCCGGCAGATTGCAACGCCCGCTCCAACTGCATTTCCCCCCAGTTACCAAGGGTTTTCTTTTCCCCTTTCAGAGCGGAAGTGAGGTTGTTCGCCTGCTGCGACATACTCAAACCGATTTCTAACACTTTCTTAATTTCCGCTTCCAAGCCCGCATTGCCTTTGAGGGATTCCGAATGAATTTCATTCACCCGTTTTTGGAAACTCTCAATTTGCTCACGGAAAGGCTTTAACAAGCTATCCATCGACGCTTGGTTCGTTTGCTGAAAACGCTGGCTTTTCTCTTCTAAAATACGATTGGCGAGGTTTTGAAATTCCGTATTGAGTTGCTGTTTGGTTTGTTCAAAATGTTGTTGCTGCTCAACAAAATGCTTTTCTTTTTCCGTTAACGTGGTTTTTAGTTCCGCCAATTCCTGCGAAAGTGCGGTGTGTTTTTCCGTTAAATTTGTCAGCGATTCTTCTTTGCGGACAATCTGCGCTTGGCTTTGCGCAAGTTGTCCGCGCAAGCTGTCCGCCTGTGCCGATGCCACACCAAAACGTTCTTTCAGCGTCGTCATTTGTTCTGCAATGGCGGAATGACGCGCCTGTTCTTCGTTCAGTTCCGTTTGCAAATACTGTACTTTTTCATCCCGTTCGTTTAAGCGAATTTGTAGCCCATCCGCCGTGGTTTGCGCTTTCACCACCTCTTGTTCTAATTGATTTTTACGGGCGGTGACGGCATCAAATTTTTCTAATAAGCGATTAAAATCCTCAATGTTTTTATTTAAATCCTGTTGTAATTCAAGGCTATCCCGTTTCCGGCGCGCGCTGACAAAAAGCAAAATAAGACAAAGCACGCCCAATACGACGCAAACGCCCAATAACACATTTAAATCAATATCCAATGCAAACATGTTCCCTCCTGATATTGGGCGTTAGTATAAAGGAAATCCTTGGTCTTTGCCGACCTTTCGCTTTTTCATTTCGTGGGTGGCGAAAGGCGCAAAACTTGCGGTAGAATGGCGCACGAACCGTTTTAATATTTGTCTAGAAAAATCACCGCACTTTTAGGGCATGCCATGAACCAACCTTTATTTCAGCCTACCAAACACGAGGAACACTGCCCGCAGTGCGGTGCGTTGTTGCAAATAAAACAAGGCAAAAAAGGGCTGTTTCTCGGGTGTTCTGCCTATCCGCAATGTGATTACTTAAAACCGTTACAGGCTTCCAACGAAGTAAAAACCCTTAAAATATTGGAACAAAACTGCCCTCAATGTGGCCATTTATTGGCGTTAAAACAAGGGCATTTCGGCATGTTTATTGGCTGCAGTAATTACCCCGCCTGTCATTTTGTGGTGCATGAGGAAACAGAAGAGGAAACGGAAGAACACGTACCTTGCCCGGAATGTCAAGAAGGGCAGTTAGTGGCGCGGCGTGGACGTGGCGGCAAGCTATTTTACGCCTGCAACCGTTTTCCGCATTGTAAGTTTTCCGTGCCAACTAAACCGTATTTAATCGATTGCCCGCAATGCCACGGTAATTTAGCCTTATTAAAAAAACAACAGGGCGAACAACGCACTTGGCAATGTGTGAATAAAACCTGCCGCCATATTTTTACGACCGAGTAACCTCATGAATTTACAAGAGATTGTTAACCATTTAAAAAATCAGCAAGTCGTCGCTTACCCCACCGAAGCGGTTTTTGGCTTAGGTTGTAATCCAAACAGCCAAAGTGCGGTGGAAAATTTACTTGTTTTAAAACAGCGCCCGATGTCAAAAGGGCTAATTTTAATTGCGCCGAGCTTGGATTTTTTGTTGCCTTTTATGGATGAACGCCGTTTGATGGAAGAACATTGGCAACGCTTAACCACGCAATATGATCGGCCAACGACATGGGTCGTGCCGGCAAAAACAACGACACCCAAATTTCTTACCGGCGATTTTGACAGTATTGCGGTACGCATCAGCCAACACCCTGCCGTTAAGCTGTTATGCGAACAGGCGGGCTTTGCTCTCACCTCCACCAGCGCCAACTTAACCGGACTACCGCCTTGCCGCACGGCACAAAATGTGAAACAACAATTCGGCACAGATTTTCCGGTGCTGGATATGCCTGTGGGCGGCGCAGTGAATCCGTCCGAAATTCGCGACATTTTCACCAACCAAGTTTTTCGTCAAGGATAAATCATGTTATATGCCGTTTGGGGCAACCCGATTGCTCAAAGCAAATCGCCGCAAATTCACCGTATTTTTGCCGAACAAACCGCACAACACGTGCAATACGATGCCATGTTAGGCGACGAACAGGATTTTGAACGACAACTATCGGTGTTTTTTGCGCAGGGTGCGGCGGGATGTAATATCACCTCGCCTTTCAAAGAACGGGCGTTCAAGCTGGCAGATGCACACAGTGAGCGTTGTCTGATGGCGGAAGCCTGCAATACGTTGAAAAAATTAGACGACGGTACTCTGTATGCGGACAATACTGACGGCGCAGGATTGGTGACGGATTTGCAGCGATTGAATTGGCTTAAGCCGAATCAAACCCTACTCATTTTAGGTGCAGGCGGTGCCACAAAAGGCGTGTTGTTACCGCTTTTACAGGCACAGCAAAACATTGTGATTGCCAACCGCACTTTAGCCAAAGCGCAACAGCTGGCTGAGAAATTTTCGCCTTACGGCAACATTTGTGCCGTAGAACTTGGTCAACTTCCCGCGCAATCCTTTGATGTGATTATTAACGCCACTTCATCAGGTTTACACGGCGGCACAGTGGCGATTAATGATGAGATTCTACGTGCAACAAAAGCGGTTTACGACATGCAATATGATCGACAAAAAGACACGCCGTTTTTAGCACGCTGTCGTGCGTTAGGCGTACAAAACCGAAGCGATGGTTTTGGGATGTTATTAGCACAGGCGGCACATGCTTTCTATTTATGGCGGGGCGTAATGCCAAACATTACGCCGTTATTTGAGCAGTTATAAGGCTATTGGCGCGTTTTCGCTTGTAGAATGCCATCCGTGATAATCAAAAGCATGGCAAGGATCAAGCAAATAAACAGCGGATAACTTTGTGCATCAATCTTTTCACCAATTAATAAGGAAATTCCCACCATCAGGCAAGGTTCTACATAACCAAGTAAGCCCAACAGATTCATCGGCAAATGATTACTGGCAAGAATATAAGAATTGAGCGCCGTTCCGCTAATCAAGCCGAGCAGTAGCAATAAAACCAAAATATGCGGATTGCTTTGTTGTACTTGGCTAATATCCACTTGCCACGCAAAATACGCACAAAATGGCAAAAGGGTTAACATTTCTAAGAAGAACGCCGCAAGATCGGTCATTTTCCACATTCGACGAAGCACAAAGTAAGTGGTATAACCCACACAAATCACTAGTGCTTCCCAAGAAATTTCCCCTTTTAAGGCGATGTTAGAAATGACTCCCACCGCAGCAATCAATACGGCTAAAAACTTAATGCGTGAAATCCGTTCTTTAAAAATAATTCGCGCTGCCGCCACCATCACTAAAGGCAGCAATAAATAACCGAAAGAAACGCTCAACGAGCTGCCATTATTAGGTGCCCATAAAAACAGCCACATTTGAAAGCCCATCAACGCACCGGTAAAGAGAAAAGCCAAGGCGAAGTGCGGTTGTCTTTGAATGCGTTTTAAATGGGCAATCAACGCCATTTTTTGTTTAAACAAAAACACAGCTGCCGCAACAAAAGGCAGGGTAAATACAATGCGATAGCCGAAAATATCCGTTCCGCTCAAAGGCAGCAACAGCGTAGAAAAATAATACATGTAGCCAAACAACAAAGAGGCAAATAAAGAAAACGCAACGCCTTTTAGCATAAAAACTCCTTAAATCATGACCGCACTTTACGCTAATAACTGCCAAAATGCACGCACTAAAGGGCGTTCCAAGGCAGGTTTTAAAGCACACACGCCGAGTTCAAAAGGCGCAATCGGCACATCCAACTGCAAGGTAGAAATTTGGCTATTCAACGGGCTGTTCTTAATCACCACATCGGGCAATAACGCCAAACCACAGCCCAGTGCCACCATGGAGACAATACCTTCATGCCCTGCCACAGTGCCATAGATTTTCGGGTGTTTAATGCCTTTTTGTTTAAACCATTCTTCGATCCGCTGCCGCGCCATACCATCTAACGGCAAAATGAAGGGAACCTGCTGCCAATTGATGGGTTCTTGCTGCAATAATTGTGTCGCCGAACATGCCACACGAGGCGCAATCATCGACAACGCAATATCATCGATATAATGAAATGTCACCGCACTTGGCAATACCGGCGGTTTCCCCGCTAACGCCAAATCCACCTGCTGCGCCTGTACCAAATGTACCGCCTGCGCCGGATCGCCTGTGGTCAGTTGAATTTCCACTTTTGGATAATGCGCACGGAATTTCTCCAAAATCCCCGGCAAATGGCTATACGCCGCCGTCACCGAGCAATACAGTTTGAGCTCCCCGCTAAGCTCTTCCTCTTGGGTATGCAACTGCTGTTGAAACAGCATCCAATTCTGCCACTGTTGCTGTGCAAATGCCAAAAACACCTCACCATTCGGCGTTAACAACACCTGACGATTATCCCGCCACAAAAGCTGCTGCCCCAGTTCCTCTTCGATTTTTTGAATTTGACGGGACAAGGTTGACGGCGACATATGGTGCAACGCCGCCGTTTTGGCGAAGTTTTGAGTTTGAGTGAGGGTGATGAAGATTTTGAGATCGTTAAAGTTCATAATATTTGTTTTGCTTAAGTTTGATTTGGGTTTCGTACTCAACGTCGTTGAGTACGAGTTCATTTTCTTTGCTTGCCCAAAGAAAACGAACCAAAAGAAAAGGCACCCCGGATAAGCCGCTTGACCTTATTTCAATGCAATTTTCTTAACGCAAAATTTCGAACTCGCTTCGCTCAAACAAAGCGAAATTTAGCTAAAAATTGCATTTCCATAATGGCGTCTTACACGGGGCCCCATTTTTCAGAACATTATTCTAAAAATACGATCGATTTTAAAATCGTTATTTCAAATAAAAACACTTAAAAAATTAACCGCACTTTAACGTTAATAATGCTCGGACAAATTGAGGCCCCCATCTGAACCGCCTGAGCGACTTGTAATTTTTAGGAAATTTTCGCCTGTTTGAGCCGCTTGCGGCGAGTTCGAAAATTTCCGTTAAAAAAATTACAATCAAGCGAAGAGCAGCGGTGAAGCTGGGGTGTGCTTTCTTTTTGCCTACTTTTACTTTGCATAAGCAAAGAAAAAGTAGGTCGCCATCGGCGAAACCGATTCTTCTAAATATGGGTAATTGCAAAAACCGCAACACACAATCCCAATAATATCACTTTACGCAACACCAAAACACCCTATAATCACCTAAACCTAAACAAACACTCCCACACAAAAGGAAAATATCATGGCTAATTATTTCAATACCTTAAACTTACGCCAACAATTAGATCAATTAGGTCGTTGCCGTTTTATGGATCGCAGTGAGTTTGCAACGGAAGCGGATTTCTTGAAAGGCAAAAAAATCGTGATCGTAGGTTGCGGTGCACAAGGGTTAAACCAAGGGTTAAATATGCGTGATTCAGGTCTAGACATCAGCTACGCATTACGTCCCGAAGCTATCGCAGAAAAACGTGCGTCATTCCAACGTGCCAGTGAAAATGGCTTTAAAGTGGGCACTTATGAAGAACTTATTCCAACCGCCGACTTAGTCATTAACCTCACCCCGGACAAACAACACTCCAAAGTGGTTGCGGATGTCATGCCGTTAATGAAAAAAGGCGCTGCATTGGGCTATTCCCATGGTTTAAACATTGTTGAAGTGGGCGAGCAAATCCGTCCTGACATCACCGTCGTGATGGTGGCACCAAAATGCCCGGGTACAGAAGTACGTGAAGAATACAAACGTGGTTTTGGCGTGCCGACGTTGATCGCTGTGCACCCTGAAAATGACCCACAAGGCGAAGGTTTAGAAATTGCCAAAGCTTGGGCGGCGGCAACCGGTGGTCATCGTGCAGGCGTGTTGGAATCCTCTTTCGTGGCGGAAGTCAAATCCGACTTAATGGGCGAACAAACCATCCTTTGCGGTATGTTGCAAGCAGGTTCTCTCATTTGCTATGACAAATTAGTGGCTGACGGCAAAGATCCGGCTTATGCGGGCAAATTAGTGCAATACGGTTGGGAAACCATCACCGAAGCCTTAAAACAAGGCGGCATCACGTTGATGATGGATCGCTTGTCCAACAGCGCAAAATTGCGTGCGTTCGAGTTAGCGGAACAAATCAAAGAAGAATTGGCGTTCTTATTTGCCAAACACATGGACGATATCATCAGTGGCGAATTCTCCCGTGTGATGATGGAAGACTGGGCAAACGGCGATGCCAACCTCTTAAAATGGCGTGAAGAAACCGGCAAAACCGCTTTTGAAAACGCACCGAAATATGAGGGCAAAATCAGTGAGCAAGAATATTTCGACCATGGCGTGTTAATGATTGCGATGGTGAAAGCCGGTGTGGAATTGGCATTCGATACCATGGTAGCCAGCGGCATTTACGAAGAATCCGCTTACTACGAGTCCTTACACGAATTGCCGTTAATCGCCAACACGATTGCGCGTAAACGTTTATATGAAATGAATGTAGTGATTTCCGACACGGCAGAATACGGTAACTACTTATTTGCTAACGTTGCCGGCCCGATTATGCAAAAAGCATTGGTGCCGACTTTACGCAAAGGCGATATCGGCGAACCGACACCAACCGTGGAAATCGACAACATCACCTTACGCGATGTGAACGATGAAATCCGCAATCACCCAGTAGAATTAATCGGTCAAGAATTGCGTGGTTACATGAAAGATATGAAACGCGTTTCATTGCAAGGTTAATTGAAAATTCATCATGTAAAAGCCGGCGATATTGCCGGCTTTTCTATGCTTGTGTGAACAGGATAAAACGCAATAGGCTGTTTTAAATATCCAAATTCGCTCTTAACGCATTGCTCTCAATGAACTCACGGCGAGGCTCTACCTCATCTCCCATTAGAGTGGTGAATAACTGATCTGCCGCCACCGCATCCTTGATAGACACTTTCAACATACGGCGAGTATTCGGATCCATAGTGGTTTCCCAAAGCTGTTCCGGATTCATTTCACCTAACCCTTTATAGCGTTGAATCATCAAACCACGGCGAGACTCTTTCATTAACCAGTCAATTGCCTGCTCAAATGAGGTCACCGCTTGTTTGCGTTCGCCACGCATCACATAAGCGTTTTCTTCTAATAAACCGACCAATTTTTCACCCAACGCAATTAAGCGGGCATATTCATTACCGGTTACAAACTGGAAGTTCAAGAAATAATCCGTATCAATCCCGTGTATTCTCACTGTTAACACCACTTCATGTAGGTTTCGCTCAGCATTGAATTGCAAACGATAGCCATAATGTCTGCCGTCGGTTTCTTTTCCATTTAAAGAAATAACCAAAGAATCAGCCCAAGAATTAACCGCACTTTCCTGTTGCATTAACGCGGTGGTCAACGCCGGTTGATAAATCAATTCTTTCAAAACGCTTTCCGGATAATAACGACTCAAGCGGGTCGTCATTTTTTGTACTGCAAGATATTCGGAAGCGAGATTTTGTAACGCCACACCTTGCATGCCTGGGGCATTGTCATTCACATAAAGCGCCGCATTTTCCAACGCAATCGCCAATTCAAATTCTGCCATGGCTTCATCGTCTTTAATGTATTGCTCTTGTTTGCCTTTTTTCACTTTATACAACGGTGGCTGGGCAATATAGACATAACCGCGCTCAATCAGCTCCGGCATTTGACGATAGAAGAAGGTCAACAACAACGTACGAATATGCGAGCCGTCCACATCCGCATCGGTCATGATAATAATGCTGTGATAACGCAATTTATCCGGGTTATATTCGTCACGACCGATACCGCAACCTAACGCCGTAATCAATGTACCCACTTCTGCGGAAGATAACATTTTGTCAAAGCGGGCTTTTTCCACGTTCAGAATTTTCCCTTTTAACGGCAGAATCGCTTGGTTTTTACGATTACGCCCTTGTTTTGCCGAACCGCCCGCAGAGTCACCCTCCACGATATAAAGTTCGGATAACGCCGGATCACGCTCCTGACAATCCGCCAATTTACCCGGCAAGCCGCCCAAATCTAATGCGCCTTTACGACGGGTCATTTCACGGGCTTTACGTGCGGCTTCACGCGCACGCGCCGCATCAATAATTTTGCTCACGATGATTTTGACATCGTTTGGATTTTCCAACAAATAGGTTTGCAAATACTCATTCATTAAAGATTCCACCGCACTTTTCACTTCGGAGGAAACCAATTTGTCTTTTGTTTGAGAAGAGAATTTTGGATCCGGTACTTTCACGGAAATCACGGCCACCAAGCCTTCACGAGCATCGTCACCGGAAGTCGCTACTTTAGATTTTTTGGTATAACCTTCATTTTCCATGTAGTTATTCAGCGTACGGGTCATCGCCCCACGGAACCCCGCCAAGTGCGTACCGCCATCGCGTTGTGGAATGTTGTTGGTAAAGCAATAAATATTTTCGGCATAACCGTCGTTCCATTGCAACGCAATTTCCACGCCAATACCGTCTTTTTCCGCAGAGAAATAGAATGGTTTTGGATGAATTGGCGTTTTACCTCGATTGATATATTCCACAAACGCTTGAATACCACCTTCGTAATGGAAATGGTCTTGTTTATCGGTGCGTTCGTCAATTAAACGAATAGAAACACCGGAGTTTAAGAAAGATAACTCTCTTAAGCGTTTGGCTAAAATATCGTATTCAAATTCAATGTTCGTAAAAATCGTTGGGCTTGGCCAAAAGCGTACGGTTGTGCCGGTTTGGTCGGTTTCACCAATAACTGCTAACGGAGCAACGGGATCGCCAAGGCGATAAAATTGTTCATGCACTTTGCCTTGACGGCGAATAGTCAGTTGTAATTTATCAGACAACGCATTAACCACAGAAACGCCTACACCGTGTAAACCGCCGGAGACTTTATAGGAGTTATCGTCAAATTTCCCGCCGGCGTGCAAGACGGTCATGATCACTTCGGCGGCGGAAACGCCTTCTTCCGGGTGAATATCCACCGGAATACCGCGCCCATCATCTTGCACGGAAACGGAATTATCGGAATGAATGGTCACGATAATATCATCACAATACCCGGCTAAGGCTTCGTCAATAGCGTTATCCACGACCTCGAAAACCATATGGTGTAAACCTGTTCCATCGTCTGTATCCCCAATGTACATACCGGGACGTTTACGCACTGCATCAAGGCCTTTGAGTACTTTAATACTGTTTGCACCATAATTTTCAGGGGTATTTGTTGACATAATCTTTCTCTATTTTTATTCGTAAAAAATTGGGCGGAATTATAGCAAAATTTTGCGTCATTAGCTAAAAATAAGTGAGATAACGCACATAAAAAGGCGCAAAATTCATCACAACAACGTGTTTTATCCTTCGGTTTTTCGGGCATTTTTATGTTCACGAATTAACGCCATAAACGGCTGCCCAAAACGTTCCAGTTTAATGCTCCCCACGCCATTAATTTGCAACATCTCAATATTGCTAACCGGTTGGTACTGCGCCATTTCTTGCAAAGTCGCATCGTTAAACACGATATACGGGGGAATGTTTTCCTTATCGGCAATTTGCTTACGCAAGAAGCGCAAGCGTGCAAATAAATCTTTGTCGTAAGAAATGACCGCACTTTTTTGTGTCATCGCAGTAGTCACAATGGAAGACAAGCGTGGTGTTGCCAGTTCCAACGGCTGTTCCCCCCGCAAAATCGGCTTGGCGTTTTCCGTGAGCTGTAACCTGTTGCCATATTCGCTGATCATTTGACGCACCAAGCCCAAATGAATGAGCTGACGCAACACGGACTGCCAGTATTCCGTGCTGTGTTCTTTGCCGATGCCGTACACACTAAGTTGGTCGTGTTGCTGATCGCGAATTTTCTGATTATTCATGCCACGCAAGACGGCAATGACATAATGCGCACCATAACATTGACCGGTACGATAAATTGTCGACATGATTTTTTGTGCGTCCAACAACCCATCGTATTTTTTCGGGGGATCGAGACAAATATCGCAATTTTGACAGGCTGTTTGGCGATACTCGCCGAAATAATTCAATAAGACCAAACGGCGGCAGGTTTGGCTTTCGGCAAATTCGCCGATGGCTTGCAATTTATGCTGTTCAATTTGGCGTTGTGGCGTTTCCGGCTTTTCCATGAGCATTTTGTTCAACCACACATAATCTGCCGGATCGTAAAACAACACCGCCTCAGCCGGCAAATCGTCACGCCCTGCACGGCCGGTTTCTTGATAGTAGGATTCAATGCTACGCGGTAAATCGAAATGCGCCACAAAGCGCACGTTGGATTTATTGATCCCCATGCCGAAGGCGATCGTCGCCACCACCACTTGAATGTTATCCCGCTGAAAATCCCGTTGTACCTTTTTCCGTAAGCTATTTTCCATGCCCGCATGATACCCCGCGGCCCGCACACCTTTATTACACAAGGTCTCCGCAATGCGCTCCACTTTGTTGCGGCTGTTGCAATAAACAATGCCACTTTTGCCTTTTTGTGCCACCACGAAGCGGCAAAGCTGTTCCATCGGCTTAAATTTTTCCACCAAGGTGTAACGAATATTCGGACGATCGAAACTGCCCACATGAAAGTGCGGTCGATTTAGCCGGAGATTTTGCAGAATATCTTGTTGCGTTGTGGGGTCTGCCGTGGCTGTCAGCGCCATAATCGGCACGTTCGGGAAACTGCCTTTTAAGCCACCAAGTTGGGTATATTCAGGGCGAAAATCGTGCCCCCATTGGGAAATGCAGTGCGCCTCATCAATGGCGATAAAGCTCACCTGACATAAAGAAATAAATTGGAAAAAGCTGTTGGTCATGACTTTTTCCGGGGACAAATACAACAATTTTAACTGCCCGGAAATCGCCCTATTTTGCACCTGTTGTTGCTCTTCAAAGGTTTGTGAAGAATTTAAATAATCCGCTTCTACGCCGCTGGCGCGCAGTTGATCCACTTGGTCTTTCATCAAAGAAATCAACGGCGACACCACCAGGGTCATCCCATCAAAACACAATGCTGGAATTTGGTAGCACAACGATTTTCCCGTGCCTGTCGCCATAATGATCAAGCAGTCTTGACCATTCAGCGCCGCCTGGATAATTTCCTCTTGCCCTTTGCGGAAAGATTGATAGCCGAACACCGAATGCAACACATTCTTTGCCGTCGCATAAAGTGCGGTGGATTTTGCCGACGATTTATCGAGAAAATCCACCGCACTTTTCGTAGATTCGGATGGGGTAAGGCTATTCATTAACCGAGCTGCACCTGCTCACCATGTTTAGCAAGCGCTTCGGTTAGGGCTTGCCAAAAATCCAAGCCGTCGTTGCTGACCCAACGTTCATTTTTATAGGCAAAATGAAAACCGCCATTATGGCTCGCCAACCATAATTCCAACAATGGTTCTTGTTTGTTGATCACAATTTGGCTGCGATCACCAAGCGTAATCGTGAACACGGAGCCTTGGCGTTCACAATCGGCATCACAATCTTGCGCTTCCAGTTGCTCTTCAATTTCATCCCAAATTTGCTCAATTTTCTGATGAAACTCAACGATATTCATAAAATCACTCCAATAAATGAAAGTAGGGCGGAAATTATAAAGATTTTCTGTGCGTTGTGATAGCACAAAGCTGGATTTAGTGGTAAAAAGAACAGTCTAATTTGAGCACAAGGAACAACCAATGAAAAAACTGATTTCCGTATTTTTAATCTTAACATTATGTGCGCTAAGTAGCAGTTGCGGTGTTAAAGGCCCATTATATTTTCCGGAACAAGATAGCACTCAGCAAACAACGAAATAACTTTTTATAGGCGATCTTATGGACTTTTTCCAATATAAAAACAATAAACTCATGGCGGAAAATCTGCCGGTCAAACAATTGGCCGAACAATTTGGTACGCCGTTGTATGTTTACTCTAAAGCCACCCTTGAACGCCATTGGCGCGCATTTAATAACGCTTTCGGCGAGCATCCGCACTTAGTGTGTTTTGCGGTGAAATCCAACCCGAACATTGCGATTTTAAACGTAATGGCAAAATTAGGATCAGGCTTTGACATTGTATCCCAAGGGGAATTGGAACGCGTCCTTGCCGCCGGCGGTGACGCGGCCAAAGTGGTCTTTTCCGGCGTAGCAAAATCTCACCAAGAAATCGCCCGTGCCTTAGAAGTCAATATTCGTTGTTTCAACGTGGAGTCGGAAGCAGAATTATTGCGCATTAATCAGGTCGCCGGCAAAATGGGCAAAATTGCCCCAATTTCATTGCGCGTAAATCCGGATGTGGATGCTCATACCCACCCTTATATCTCCACAGGTTTGAAAGAAAATAAATTCGGCGTGAGTGTAGAACAGGCTCGAGAAGTCTATAAATTAGCAGCCACTTTATCAAATATTAAAATCGTCGGCATGGATTGTCACATCGGCTCACAACTCACGGAATTACAACCGTTTTTAGATGCGGTAGATCGCTTAATTGTACTCATGGAACAATTAAAACAAGATGGCATTCATTTAAAACACTTAGACTTAGGCGGCGGCTTGGGTGTGACTTATACGGACGAAACGCCGCCACATCCGACAGAATATGCCAAAGCGTTGTGGGAAAAATTGAGTGCCTTTAGTGAACTGGAAATCATCGTCGAACCCGGACGCGCCATTACTGCAAACGCTGGGATTTTGGTAACCAAAGTAGAGTATTTAAAATCCAACGAAAGCCGTAATTTTGCCATTGTGGATGCCGGCATGAACGACATGATTCGCCCGGCGTTGTATCAAGCTTACATGAACATTCTAGAAATCGACCGCACTTTAGCGCGTGAAGAAAAAATCTATGATGTGGTCGGCCCGATTTGCGAAACCTCCGATTTCCTCGGCAAACAACGCAAACTTGCCATTGCGGAAGGGGATTATTTAGCCCAACGATCTGCCGGTGCCTACGGCGCAAGTATGTCTTCCAACTATAACTCTCGCCCAAGAACGGCGGAAGTCATGGTGGATAGCGATAAAGCATATCTCATCCGTCGCCGCGAGGCGTTAAACGAATTGTGGCAATTAGAAAGCTTATTGCCGTAACATAAGGTGAAACATAAAAAATCCCGCAAACTGATTTGCGGGATTTTTTTGTTAGTGGCTTGATGCTTTTAATTTCTCAATCGTTTCTTTATTGAAGAAATAATGCGTGCCACAGCATTCGCATTGCATATCGATGGTGCCTTGGTGTTCAGCGAGGATATGGTCGATTTCCTCTTCCGAAATTAACAACAAGGCCGCGCCTGAACGTTCTTGCGAACAGCCACAGTGGAAGGTCACCGATTGCGGTGCGAAGAGTTCAACGGTTTCTTCGTGGTATAACCGGTACAACAATTCTTCTGCGCTTAAACCAAAAATCTCTTCGTCTTTAATGGTGGCGGTTAAGGTGGCTAAATGCTCGAAATCGTCCGGTGAACCTGAACCATCCGGGACGATTTGCAATAACACGCCGGCGGTGACCGGTTTGCCGTCATATTCACCACTGCGGATAATCAGTTGTGTTTGAAGTTGTTCGGAACGGACGAAATAGTCTTCCAAACATTCGCTGATGGTGGGTTTGTCCAGTGGTACGATACCTTGATAACGTTCGCCTTCTTTTGGCGCAATGGTGATTACTAACACGCCTTTACCGATCATTTGGTGCAGGCTCATGTTGTTATCAATCTCACCTTGCAAACGGGCAAGGGCACGGATTTGTTGCTGATCGTTGCCGTTGACTAACGCCAGTTTTAACGGGCCATCGCCTTGAATTTGCACGGTGATATCGCCGTTAAATTTTAAGGTGGCGGTCAGCAAACTGGTGGCAACCATCATTTCGCCTAATAAATTGCGCACGGCTTGCGGGTAATGGTGGGTGTTTAAGGTGTCGTTGAACGTTTGATTTAAGCGTACCCATTCGCCACGTACTGCGCGGTCTTTGAACAAGTAACGATAAAGTTGGTCGTTGTCTTGAGTATAAGTGGTCATCTTTTATTCCTAATTGAATGTTGTTCGCCAAATATAAGGGCGTTTCCCTCGATTACAAGGTGGCGCTTATGCTTGGTTTTGATGCTTGAATTTAAGTAAATCGCGACGTTCTTTTTTGTCCGGGCGGCGATCAGGGTGCGGCATGGACAACGCATTCATTTTGCGCGCCATGACAAGTTTTTCTCGATTGGCAAGGCTTTGTTCCGTTTCGCGGTAAAGCAGTTGCGCTTCCGGCGCGCCTCGTCGTTGGGTGGAAAGTGCCAACACAACGATTTCCTTTTCGTCACTGCCTTGGCGTAATTTTAAGGTGGCGCCCACTTCTACGATTTTATTCGGTTTGCTGCGTTGCCCGTTGTAATGGACTTTGCCTCCGTCAATCATCTCTTTGGCGAGTGTGCGAGTTTTGTAAAAACGCGCTGCCCACAGCCATTTGTCCAAACGTACTGCTTCTTTTTCTTCTTCTAGTTGAGAATGTTTTGCCATGTTGCCGCTTCCTTACAGTAAAGTGCGGTAGTTTTTGATGGAGAAATGACGCTCGAAGGATTTGTCCGCCAATGTACTGTCCGGATTTTCCACGCCGATGGTGTAGGCGATGCCAAATTTTTTAGCGCTATCTAACACCGGTTCTGTGTCGTCGATAAAAAGGGTTCGGCTCGGATCGAATGGCGTGAATTGTTGCAAACGTTGCCACAAAGACTGTTCCACTTTTGGCGCATTAAACTGATGGCTGGAAAGCAACAAATCAAAGTGCGGTGCTAAATCGCAGTGTTTTAATTTTTCTGCCAAACTGAACGGATGGCTGTCGGTGAGCAAAATTAATTTCTTGCGGCGTTCACGGGCGGCTTGTAAAAACGGATAAACATCCGACCGCACTTTGATGTAATCGCGCTGTTGTTGTAACAATTCGCGCAACGGTAAATCTAAATTTTTCGCCCAAAAATCAATGCAATACCATTGCATACTGAATTCCACCTGCTGATAACGGCGATGGATCAGTTCGCGACTTTGTTCCACAGAAAGCTTGAATTTGTTGGCATACGCCTGCGGCACCACCTTTTTCCAGAAACGATGATCGAAATACAGATCGATTAGCGTGCCGTCTAAATCCAGAATCACGGTGTCGATTGCTTGCCAGTCAAATTTTTGTTGTACCATCCCTGTTGTGGTCCCTTTTCTTTGTAAAAATAGTGGGGTATGGTATCGCTATTTCAGTGGTTTGTAAAACAAGGGAAGAAGAGAACAATGTTACAAAAACCGACTATTCTCAATATAAAAACTGTAGCAAAATCAACGATATTTGAAATTCAATCGGTGGATTTGAAATTCGCCAACGGAACGCACCGCACTTATGAACGTTTTCGCCCCGGCAAATATGCCTCGGTGATGGTGGTGGCGATCGATGGCGAGGAGATGTTGTTAGTGCGTGAATATGCCATGGGAACAGAGCGCTATGAATTGGGGTTTGTGAAAGGCAGAATGGATGCGGGCGAAACGCCGGAACAGAGCGCCAATCGGGAGTTGCAAGAAGAAATTGGTTTAGGCGCAACATCTTGGGTGCATTTGCGCACGATTAATTCATCCGTTGGCTTCATGAATAATCCTATGCACATTTTATTGGCACAGAATTTTTATCCGAGCAAACTGGAAGGCGACGAGCCGGAACCGTTGCAAGTGGTACGCGTGCCGTTGGCAAACATTAATGAATTGTTGTATGACCCTGAGTTCAATGAAGCGAAAAATCTGACCGCACTTTATTTGCTTCGGGATTATTTACAACGGAAAGCCTGTGTTAATCCATAAATTGGTATTTATCGGTATTTCCCCGGAGAAATGCCGTAATAAGATTTAAACACTTTGGTAAAGTGGGTGTCTGATTGGTAGCCCACTTCCGATGCAATTACGTTAATCGGTTTTTGTGTGTTTTTTAGTAACATTCCTGCCATATTCATTCGCATTATAGTGAGAAATTTACCGGGTAAAATGCCCGTTTTTTGTTTAAATGCACGAATAAAATTGGCGCGCGACATGGCGCAACTTTCTGCTAAGCTCTCCATGCTCCAGCTTTCTTTCGGATTGGCTATGATGGCATTCACGGCATTTCTTAAACGCTTGTCCTGTAATGCGCCGAAGATGCCTTGATTGACCTGATGGTGTTGAAGGTAATCTCTGATTAAATAAGTGAAAAGAATGTTGCATAACGCATTGACGACAACTTCATTGCCGAGGTTATCCTCTGTTTCTTTGCGTAGCAATTTCAGTAAGGCCATGATGGAATCGTTATTTCCGGCAAGGTGCCACTGCGGCAGATTAAACAGTAAACTTTGCGCAACGTTTAAATAACGGAAATAACCGCAAAACATTTCAAAATCAGCAGATTCGCTTGAGCTATTGCGATGTAATGTAAAAATACCTTGTGTAGTTTTAGTAATTTGTGTTTCTGTGTCGGTGCCCTGATAAATAACGTGCTCTTCTCCGTAGGGCAGAAAAATGACATCGCCCGGTTTGAGCCTGCAGGTTTGGTCTTTCAGCCGAATTTGGCATTCCCCTCGTGACACAATATGAAATCTGCCGATTAAATTCGGTTCCTGTTTATGATGGATTAGCCAGTCACCTTGAAAGCGACAGAGTATATTGATTTCTCCCTCAATGCCTGACTGTCGGACAAGCTGATCTAAATAGTCCATGTTCTACTTTTCTCCTGATTAACAAATAAAGAAGCCTATCACAGAGTGATAAGCTTCGTATCGGTGTTTCAATTAGACGGATGCTTTATATTTTAAGTAGCGATTCGCACATTCGGCAGCGGCAACTAATCCCCCAGCCATCATAATAATATCTTTAATAACCAAACGTCCCGCACCGGATAAATATGGAAAGCCGTAATTTGGTGTAGGCAAATCGCCCCCTAAATTAGGCACCCACGTTTCCGGCGTGAAGATGAGGAACGACAGAGTGACAATGGACATACCGAACGTCAGCAAACCGCCGAGTAGCCCGAAAGTCGGAGACCAGATTCCGGCTAACGTTAATAAGCCGATGGTCACAATGATTGCACCGATAATATAAGATGCGGTGTAAGTCCCGTTAGCTTTGTGCCATTCAATATTTTTCGCCACCATTTTGCCTTCGGGATTTTTATAAAGGGTGTATTCTTTTACTAATTCGCCTTTATCGTTTTGCACTAAATTCGGTCCGTTTTTATAGAGGAAACTTAAAAATGGACTGTTTGAGACAAAATGGGCAATACCATCTGCTTCATATTGACATACTTTTAACCCACCAATCCATACCATAACGATACAAATGGCGATCCGTATAAAGTTAATAAATTGGCGTTGCATCGGGGCAACAATTTTCGCGAGTAATTCAATTAATGCATTCATTTTTTAGCCTCATAGAACTTCATCATTCAGTGGATGATACAAAATGTAGTGGTTATTTACCTAAATGGAATAGGTTCGGCGAACTATATAGGATATAAAGAATAAATAACTTGATGAGACTCGCTATTTTTTATAATTGAGACTAAATCAGATGGATTTAAGATTATAGCGATGTTGGGTAGAGGACAGTTTTACTATTGAATAGGTTATGGGATTATAAATAGTTTAAAAATATGGCTGATATTTAAATAAAATTCAATTTAAGCAAAATAAATTGAATGAAACTTGATTGTTCGCCGCTTTTTTGTCAAGGTGTCAATGTTTTTATTAAAAAAATAGGTAATGATATGCAATCTACAAACTTAAAAGAGTTGACCTTCCGAGGCATGTTCCTTGGGGCGTTGATTACGGTGTTGTTTACCGCATCTAACGTTTATTTGGGTCTGAAAGTGGGGATGACGTTTGCGTCGTCGATTCCGGCGGCAGTTATTTCCATGGCGGTACTGAAATTCTTTAAGGATTCCAGTATCTTGGAAAACAACATGGTGCAAACCCAAGCGTCTTCTGCGGGTACGCTTTCTTCTGTAATTTTCGTGTTGCCAGGCTTGTTGATGATGGGCTACTGGCAAGACTTCCCGTTCTGGCAAACCATGTTGATTTGTGCTGCGGGTGGTACATTGGGCGTGTTGTTCACGATTCCATTACGTCGCGCGATGGTGGTAAACAGCGATTTACCTTATCCGGAAGGCGTTGCAGCAGCAGAAATTTTAAAAGCTGGTAACAATTCTGATGCAGACAGTGGTGTGAAAGATATTGCTTATGGCGGTATTTTTGCCAGCGTCGTGGCTTTCTTAACCAACGGTTTGCGTTTGATGGCAGATGGTGCCAGCGCGTGGTTTACCGGCCCAGGCGGCAAAGCGATTTTCCAAATTCCGATGGGCTTTTCTTTAGCCTTATTAGGTGCCGGTTACTTAATCGGTATCGTGGGCGGTATTGCGATATTGTTGGGTACCTTCTTTGCTTGGGGCTTAGCGGTACCGTTCTTTACCATGTCCGGTGATATGCCAACTGATGCTACTATCGTAGGTTATGCCATGAGCATGTGGAAAACCAAAGTACGTTTTATCGGTGTGGGAACAATCGGGATTGCGGCGATTTGGACGTTATTGATTCTGATGAAACCAATGGTGCAAGGTATGGTACATTCTTTCCGTATGTTGAAAGGCGCGCAAGAAGCGTCGGATCACCGTATTGATATCGACCTTTCACCAAAAACCATGATTTATATTCTTATTGCGACTGTGGCATTAATTGTGATCTCATTACATCACTTTATCGCGACCGCGCCGATTTCCCCGGAATTAGCCTTATTATTAGTGGTGGTTTGTACCTTCTTAGCGGTGTTTATCGGTTTCTTCGTGGCGGCAGCCTCCGGTTACATGGCGGGGCTTGTGGGTTCTTCCTCCAGTCCGATTTCCGGTATCGGGATTATCTCCGTGATCGTGATTTCTTTGGTATTGGTTTCTATCGGTAATGCTTCCGGTTTATTTGAAACCGTCGATGGACAGAAATTCTTGACCGCACTTACCTTGTTTACTGCGTCTATTGTGTTAACCACGGCGACCATTTCTAACGATAACCTGCAAGATTTAAAAACCGGTTTATTGGTCGAAGCGACGCCTTGGCGTCAACAGGTGGCGTTAATTATCGGTTGTTTCGTGGGTGCATTAGTGATTGCTCCGGTATTGGAAATCCTTTATCACGCTTACGGCTTCACCGGCGCATTACCGCGTCCAGATATGGATCCATCGCAAGCGTTATCTGCACCGCAAGCAACGATAATGACCACCATTTCACAAGGGATTTTCTCTAATAAATTAGAGTGGACTTACATCTTAACCGGTGTGGGTCTTGGTGCAGTGTTGATTATTATTGACAGCTTCTTGAAAAAAGTGAGTAACAAAGCCTTTGCGTTACCGGTATTGGCGGTGGGGATTGGTATCTACTTACCACCTTCTATCAATATGCCGGTTGTAATTGGGGCATTCTTGGCGTGGTTAATTAATCGCCACATCACCAAATATGCAGCGCGTAGTGGTGATAAAGATGTGAATAAACGAGCAGAGCGTTTCGGTACCTTGTTCGCTGCGGGCTTGATTGTGGGCGAAAGCTTAATGGGCGTTGTGTTAGCCTTTATTATTGCCGCCTCCGTTACCTCAGGTGGATCTGAAGCACCATTGGCCTTGAATTTGGAAAACTGGGGTACGATTGGTGAAGTGCTTGGTTTAGTCGTATTTATCGCCGGTGTGACCATTTTCACCTTGCGTGTATTACGTGCAAAAAAATCTGCGTAATCGCTAAAATTACTCTACAATAGGCTGTCTTTTGATAGCCTATTTTTTTACTTAGGAATTCTTATGCCGTCTAAATTTCCATACCTAAAACCACTCGTTTTATTTCCTTTACTTGCTCAAATTATTGGCACGCTCGTGAGCATTTACGTTGATGACAACACTGATGAATTATTCACCACAGCGGATGTCGTGCTATTTAGTTTCTTAGCCACATTTATCGTGGCAACCGTGCCGGCGCTGTTGATTGCATTATGGGCAAAGATTTATCGTTACACGCGTTATAACGTGGTGGCGATCGTGTTAATTTCTCTGACTATTGCCTTTTGTTATGGAAACATTGCGAGTTTTATTTATATGACGCTAACTCAACCTGCTATGACCTTTGGTGTGTGGTTGCATGGCGGTGGCATTGATATGGCATTTTTGCTCAGCTTTGGTATGGCACTGTATTCGGTTCTCGTGTTGCCTTTGTTGTTACCGAAAACGAGATAAATTGCGACTTGGATTGAGAACATAGGAGGGAAGACTATGCCAATTCTCACAACGCATTTATTACAGGATGTGATTCATATCGCCCAGCAGGCGGGCGAGCATTTACGTCGTTTTTATCAACATTCGGTGTCTGTTCAAATCAAAGCGGACAACACACCGGTGACGGAAGCGGATTTGTTTGCCAGCCAATTTTTAACAGGAAAACTGACCGCACTTACACCCCACATTCCCATTTTGTCAGAAGAGAATTGCAATATTCCCCTTGCGGAGCGGCAGGCGTGGGCGTCCTATTGGTTAATTGACCCTCTTGATGGCACGCAACAATTTATTAATCGCACCGATCAATTTTCCGTGCTCATTAGCTTAGTGAAAAATCATCAACCGGTGTTGGGCGTGATTCATGCACCGATATTGGGCTACACCTATTACGCCATGAAAGGATTTGGCGCCTATAAGCTGCAAGAGGGAAAACCCTGTAAATTGGCGTTTCGTCATATTGCTTCAGACCGACCTTTGCGCATTGCCGTTGGTTCTGCGACTGCAGCGGAAAAAGTGCGGTCGATTTTAAGTGCGAATTTTGACTATGCATTCCATATTTACGGTTCCAGCGGCTTAAAAAGCACCTTGGTCGCCGAGGGGATCTGTGATTGCTATATTCGCTTAGGGCGCACCGGCGAATGGGATACCGCTGCCGCAGAAATTTTGCTGGCAGAAATGGGCGGAGTGGTTTTTGACTTAAATTATCAACCGCTGACTTACAATCAACGGGAATCTTTCGTCAATCCGGACTTTTTCATGGGCGTAACGCGAAATTTTTCATGGGGTAATATCTTTCACTCCGATTTATCAGAGTGATTAGAAATATCCGATGATTTTCCTTATTATACGGGCATTTATTAAATCGTAACATTAATGTGGTAACTAAATGAAAGCAGAAAATTGTTGTATCGTTATCTTCGGTGCATCCGGAGATTTAACTTATCGTAAACTGATTCCGGCGTTGTATGACCTCTATAAAATTGATCGACTTGGCGATAATTTCTCCGTGTTGGGTGTGGCGCGCACCGAATTAAACGATGAATCTTTCCGCCAAAAAATGTATCAAACGCTGATCGAACACGAAGGCGGGGAAAGTGAGTGTTTAGCCAAATTTTGTGGTCATTTGTATTACCAAGCCGTCAACACAGCAGACAAAGCGGATTATGCCAAACTGATTCCACGCCTTGATGCCTTGCATGAAAACTATAAAACTAACGGCAACACCTTATATTATTTATCCACACCGCCAAGCTTATACGGCGTGATTCCTGAATGTTTGGCCGAGCATGGATTAAACAAAGAAACACAAGGTTGGAAACGTCTCATTGTGGAAAAACCATTCGGTTATGACCGTAAAACCGCCGAAGCCTTGGACGTTCAAATTCATCGCTTCTTTGAGGAACACCAAATCTATCGTATCGACCATTATCTTGGGAAAGAAACCGTACAAAACCTGCTTGTGTTGCGTTTTTCTAATGGTTGGTTTGAGCCGCTTTGGAACCGTAACTTTATTGAATACGTGGAAATCACCGGTGCCGAATCCATTGGCGTAGAAGACCGCGGTGGTTATTACGACGGTTCCGGTGCAATGCGTGATATGTTCCAAAACCATTTACTGCAAGTATTGGCGATGGTGGCAATGGAGCCACCGGCGATTATCAATGCGGATTCTATGCGTGATGAAGTGGCGAAAGTGTTGCACTGCTTACGTCCTTTAACTCATGAAGACATGGAGCATCATTTGGTGCTTGGTCAATACACTGCCGCGGAAATTAACGGCAAAATGGTGAAAAGCTATTTGGAAGAAAAAGGCGTGCCGGCAGATTCCCGCACAGAAACCTACATGGCATTGCGTTGTGAAATTGAAAACTGGCGTTGGGCAGGCGTGCCGTTTTATGTGCGTACCGGCAAGCGTTTACCGGCGCGTGTCACCGAAATCGTGATTCACTTCAAAACCACACCGCACCCGGTGTTCAGCCAAAATGCACCGGAAAATAAATTGATTATCCGTATTCAGCCGGATGAAGCCATTTCCATGCGTTTCGGCTTGAAAAAACCGGGCGCCGGTTTTGAGGCAAAAGAAGTGTCCATGGATTTCCGCTATGCAGATTTAGAGGGCGCGACTGTGATGACCGCATACGAGCGTTTATTGCTTGATGCCATGAAAGGCGATGCGACCTTATTTGCCCGTACCGATGCCGTACACGCTGCTTGGAAATTCGTTCAACCGATTTTGGATTACAAAGCTCAAGGCGGTCGCGTGTATGACTACGAAGCCGGCAGTTGGGGCCCGATAGCCGCAGATAAACTAATTGCCAAAGAAGGCAAAGTGTGGCGCAAACCGAGTGGTTTGATGAAGAAAAAAGTTTAATTTAGTCAATCTCATGTAGGGTGGGCTTCAGCCCACCGTTCCTAATCTCTAACATAATAAAATGGTGGGCTAAAGCCCACCCTACGGAAAAATAATGAACTATATTACTTTCCCTACTGCTCAACACGCGGTGGAAAAAATCGCCCAAGAATTTGTGATTTATAGTCAAGCAAATCACCCTGTACACATTTCCTTGTCCGGTGGTTCTACACCGAAATTATTGTTTAAAACCTTGGCACAAGCGCCTTATGCAGATGCCATTAACTGGAAGAATCTCCATTTCTGGTGGGGCGATGATCGCATGGTGAGTCCATCCGATCCTGAAAGCAACTATGGTGAAGTGCAAAAACTCTTATTCGATCACATTCAAATCCCTGTTGAGAATATTCACCGAATTCGTGGCGAAAATGAACCGCACTTAGAGCTTAAACGCTTTGAAGAAGAATTAAGTACGGTCATTCCTAACGGCGTTTTTGATTGGATTATCCTCGGCATGGGCACAGATGGGCATACCGCTTCCTTGTTCCCGCATCAAACTGATTTTGCGGATGAAAACCTTGCGGTGATCGCCAAACATCCTGAAAGCGGACAGATCCGCATTTCAAAAACCGCCAAATTAATTGAACAAGCCAAACGTATTACCTATTTGGTAACAGGCGAAGGTAAAGCGGAAATCCTCAAAGAAATTCAAATCACACCGGCGGAAAACTTGCCTTATCCGGCAGCTAAAATTCAGGCGAAAAATGGTGTGACGGAATGGTATTTGGATAAAGCGGCGGCAAAATTGCTATAACGGATGGCATATCAAACATAGCGGGTTTCACAATATGATCGAATACAAAACCAACTCTCCCATTTCAGTAGAACAATTTACTGAACTGCTTAATAAAACCTCGTTAGGCGCCCGTCGTCCATTAGAAGATAAAAAACGTGTGGCGGCGATGTTACATCATGCCGATTTGTTAGTGACAGCTTGGGATGGTGAGCGATTGGTGGGTGTCGCCCGTTCGGTGACGGATTTTGCCTATTGCTGTTATTTGTCTGATTTGGCGGTTGACGAACAATATCAAAAACAAGGTATCGGCGTGCAGTTAATCGAACACACCAAACAGGCGTTACATCCACAAGCCAAAATTGTACTTTTATCTGCTCCGCAAGCGGTGGATTACTATCCGCATATTGGGTTTACGCAGCACATGAGTGCATGGACGAAGAGTTAATTTATTAGAATGGTATGGAGACAAAAATGAAAAAATTGTTTGTGCTACTTACTTCAACTTTGTTATTTGCTTGTTCATCTGGTTCATCTTTAGATCAGTTAGCGGCACAAATGCCAAAAGATAATCGCTCAGTAATGCTTCAAGTTCCAGAAGCAGGAAACCCAGTTTCAAATGGAATGCTTGTAGCAACGATTAGAACCGCAGGTGGTACTTCAGGAAAACGACTCGTATCTCTTTTAGCTACAGATAATTTACACATCGGAATTGCAGGGAACAGTCAATCTGTGAATAAAGCAGTTGCTATGTATGGACTAAATAATGCAGAAAAGGTCGGCAAAGATGTATCTTTATACCTTGTTGGAGATAGTCAAAGTGATAAAGCAGATCTAGAAAAAGCCGCAAAAGCGAAAAATGTAGAAATGCATTACATTATGCAAAAATAAGATACAGATGAATTAGATGCAGAGTGACTTTAATGTTGAATTTAGATAATAAAAAATTTGTTGCTGTTGAAAACACCGTAAATGGTGAGGTGAGTAGCCAAACAGAATTTCATTACCATCAACAAGGTAAAATGATTTGGGCCGAATATGGTGGCGGTGAAATTTTAAAAGGCTTTTTAATTGGGAAATGGGTTGACGATACTCAAATTGAATTTACGTATCAACATTTAAATCAATCTCTAGAAAATCGTTTGGGGCGTTGCTATACAACATTTTCTTTAGAAGAAAGTAAACTCATCGGTCATGAAAAATGGCAGTGGCTAGATACGTTAGAGCAAGGTAGCTCTTTAATTAGAGAAATTTAAAAGAAGTTTTGCTATAGGATATCTGAAACAAGCTTCTTATACCCTTAGATAGCGCGCGTCTCCTGACGCGTGCTGATAACTTATTAAATTTGTAAGGCACGCGTCGGGAGACGCGCGCCAGCGTAAATAAAAAATAATTGAAAAATGACCGCACTTTTGCGTAGCAAGAAGATAGATTTCTGATAGTGTGCGCTTCATAGCCTGTGCTTATAGATAAAGGCACACGTTGGGAAACGTGCGCTATCATAGGGTGGAAGAGATTGTGGGAAAACGCCAATTTTCATTGCAACAAATACAAGAAAACAGTGTGTCACAAGATAAGCATGAGAAATAGGATAAAATTTAACGCATATTTCGACCGCACTTTTGCGTAGCAAGAAGATGGATTACTGATAGCGCACGCTTCATAGCCTGTGCTTGTAGATAAAGGCATACGTTGGGAAACGTACTCTATCGTGAGGGGGCAATATGAAAATATTAGGTATTATCGGTGGAATGAGCCCGGAAAGTACGGCAACTTATTACACTGAGATCAATCGTTTAGTGAATCAGAAAAAAGGTGGGAATATTTCTGCGCCTATTGTCATGGTGAGTGTGGAATTTGAAGAAATTGTGCAATGCCAGAAACAAAGTGAATGGCAACGAGCAGGAGAGATTCTCGCTGAAGCAGGAAAAAAATTAGAGATGATAGGTGCAGAAGGTATTGTGCTTGCCACCAATACTATGCATAAAGTTGCACCACAAATTGAACAAGCTATCTCAATTCCGTTTTTGCATATTTTAGATGCTACAGCAGATGCTATTAAATCGCGAGGATTAAATAAAGTGGCTTTGCTCGGTACAAAATTTACTATGAGCGATAATTTTTATCGCGACGGTTTACAGCAGAGAGGCATTATGCCGATTGTGCCAAGTGATGAAACTCAAAACGAAATCCATCGAATTATTTTTGATGAGCTTTGTGTGGGTAAATTTTTACCAACATCAAAAGCATTTTATTTAAAAATCATTGATGAATTGAAAAATCAGGGGGCAGAAGGAGTAATTTTAGGGTGTACGGAAATCGGATTGTTGATTAATCAAAGCGACTCGCCATTGCCGTTTTTCGACACGGCTAAATTGCATTCTCAAATGGCTGCTGATTTTGTTTTAGGTGTAAAAAACACTTAGAAAAATGATCGCTTTGATAGCGCGCGTCTCCTGACGCGTGCTGATAACTTATTAAATTTGTAAGGCACGCGTCGGGAGACGCGCGCCATCATTGGGGGCAATAATTTTACAAATACCTCTTTAATGGAGATAAAAGATGAAAAAACTTTTAATGATTGCTTTAGCAGCCATGCTCATTGCTTGTTCTTCAGGGATCAATGTTGATGAGCTTATGATGAAAATGCCGAAAAATGACCGCACTTTTGTGTTGCAAATTCCTGCATCCAGTAATCCACTTTCGGATTCGATGGTGGTAGGAATGATTAAAACATCAGGTTCTCCATCAACGTCAAGCATGATGCAGGCTTTATCTATTGATAATGCCAATATTGGTGTGGCAGGGAATAGTCAAATGATTAATAAAGCCACTGCACTTTATGCATTCGAACATGTAACGCAAGTCGGTAAAAATGTCGTTGTCTATATGATGGGCGACAGTGAAAGCGATAAAGCGGATCTAGAAAAAGCTGCAAGCAGAAAAAATATTAAATTACATTATTTCATTAACAAAAAGTAATCGGTTTGATAGCAACTCACTGATAGCGCACGCTTCATAGCGTGTGTTTGTAGATCAAGGCACACGTTGGGAAACGTGCGCCATCGTGGGGGAAAAGGCGTGACGGAATGGTATTTGGATAAAGCATCGGCAAAAAATCTTGATATTGAGATGCTATTGGTGAAAAGATACCAAGATATTTTTAAAGAAAATCAAGAAATAATTGATGCTTTATTAAGTAACTCTAATTTATCAAAAATTCATTTAGGATTTGTGCCTGATGGCTTTAAACAGAAAAAACATCGAATTTTAATTGTAGGGAGAGAAACTAGAGGTTGGGGAGAGAAGCGAAAGGATCTAGAAAAATATGATCAGAGCTCAGTTTATCAATTAATGAGTTTGAGTAAATCTTGGGTTATTCGCAATTTAGAAAGGTCTGACTCAGTAAATAAAAAAGGAAAATGTTTCTTTAATTTCTTTAGAAAAGTATCTCAAGAAAACCCTAATGCAAGTATTTTATGGGCGAATATATTCTGTGTGTCTTATAAAAAATCGAACCCTAGTAAAATAGATACTAAATCAGTATTTGCCAATATAAAGAAAATATCAGAATCTTTATTAAAAGCCCAAATTGAAATTTTACAACCTAATATCATCATATTTGCATCTGGACTTGATAACCAAGCAATCATTGCTAGAAGGGATTATTTTAAAGATGGTTTAAAGCCATCGGGTAAAAGTGCGGTGTCTGGCTTAGATAAAAAATATTTAGAACAGTTTTATTTTTCAGGTAATTACGATGAGGATATTTTATGTTATAGAACTGTTCATCCATCTAGCAGAACAGAGTATTCAGTGATTGCCTTAAAAGAACTTAGAAAAATCTTAAAGTCAAAGACAATAAATTAATATAAATACAGGAGAAAACTATGTCAGTAAAAGGTGAGATTGGTGTTATCGGCTTAGCCATGATGAGGCAAAACCACTGATAGCGCACGCTTCATAGCGTGTGCCATTACAGAATAAATATAATTAATTTTAAGGATAAGAAATGCAAATTAAATTACATTGGCATGAACCTATTGAACTTGGTTCCTCTGGAACTCTTCGTCAAACTTTTAAAAATTTTGATTTTAAAACCATTCCTAACGTAGCGGGTATTTATATTTTTTATCGCCAAACTAAATCGGGGGAGGAGGAGGCTCTTTACGTAGGACAATCTCAAAATATCCGTGAGCGTTTTAAACAACATAGTAACTCATTGAAATTGGTAGAAGGATTGGAGGATACTCCACAAGGTAAGAAAATGTTCGTGTTCGCTGAAATTAAAGTAAGAAAAGATTGTTTAGAGTATGCTTTGGATCAGGCTGAAAGAGGATATATACAATACCTATTAGATGAAGATCATCCGTTATTAAATAAAAAATTATATTTAGATAAATTTGATACGGTTGTTTCTGAGGGAGATAATCTCATTGGTTTGGTTTCCGATGATATAGATGTATTTTCTAAATATTAATTAAATAGCAGAGTGGCAGTTAGGATTTGAGCCCTATCTACTAAAAATTTAAACAATGCAATCAGCATAACTAATTAAGAACAGGAGAAAACAATGTCAGTAAAAGGCGACATCGGTGTTATCGGCTTAGCCGTGATGGGGCAAAACCTCATTTTAAATATGAACGACCACGGGTTTAAAGTGGTGGCGTATAACCGTACCACATCCAAAGTGGATGAATTTTTACAAGGGGCGGCAAAAGGCACCAATATTATCGGTGCATACTCTTTAGAAGATTTAGCTTCTAAATTAGAAAAACCACGCAAAGTGATGTTAATGGTGCGCGCGGGTGAGGTGGTGGATCAATTCATTGATGCATTACTACCGCACTTAGAAGAAGGCGACATCATTATTGATGGCGGTAACTCAAACTATCCGGACACTAACCGTCGTGTGGCGGCGTTGCGTGAAAAAGGCATTCGCTTTATCGGCACCGGCGTTTCCGGTGGTGAAGAGGGCGCACGCCACGGGCCATCCATCATGCCAGGCGGTAACGAAGAAGCATGGCCATTCGTAAAACCGGTATTACAAGCGATTTCCGCCAAAACCGACAAAGGCGAAGCGTGCTGTGATTGGGTGGGCAAAGATGGCGCAGGCCATTTCGTGAAAATGGTGCATAACGGCATTGAATATGGAGATATGCAATTAATTTGCGAAGCCTACCAATTCTTAAAAGAGGGCGTGGGCTTGTCTGATGATGAGTTGGAAGCCACCTTCAAAGCATGGCGTAACACCGAATTAGACAGCTACTTGATCGACATCACTGCCGATATTCTTGGCTATAAAGATGAAGATGGCAACCGCTTAGTGGATAAAATTTTAGACACCGCAGGACAAAAAGGCACCGGCAAATGGACGGGGATCAATGCTCTTGATTTTGGTATTCCGTTAACCTTAATCACTGAGTCCGTATTCGCACGTTGCGTATCTGCTTTTAAAGATCAACGCGTTGCCGCAAGCCAATTATTCGGTAAAACTGTAGGCAAAGTGGAAGGCGATAAAAAAGAATGGATTGAAGCGGTGCGCAAAGCTCTGTTGGCGTCAAAAATCATTTCTTACGCACAAGGCTTTATGTTGATTCGTGAAGCGTCTGAAAACTTCAACTGGAACATCAACTACGGCAACACCGCCTTATTATGGCGCGAAGGCTGTATTATTCGCAGCCGTTTCTTAGGCAACATCCGCGATGCGTACGAAGCGAACCAGGATTTAATCTTCTTAGGTTCCGACAGCTACTTCAAAGGCATTTTAGAAGACGCCATGGGCGAATGGCGCAAAGTGGTGGCAAGATCCATTCAAGTGGGTATTCCAATGCCATGTATGGCGTCTGCGATTACCTTCTTAGACGGTTACACTTCCGCTCGCTTGCCGGCAAATCTGTTGCAAGCGCAGCGTGACTACTTCGGCGCGCACACTTACGAACGCACCGACAAACCACGTGGCGAATTCTTCCACACCAACTGGACAGGTCGCGGCGGCAACACCGCATCCACCACGTATGATGTCTAAGTAAAAAACGTGCGATAAACCGACCGCACTTTGATCTGCACCTTACACATTGACGCTGAGTCAAGCTGTGTAAGGTGCAGATTTTTTTATGCGTATTTTGTCTGCCGTAGGGCGTGGAATCTATTCTGAAGTTCAGAATGCTTCTTTTCGGCATCCAAAAAATCGCCATATTCCAACAGCAATAACGGTGGCGACGAGGTAAACTGTGAGATAGCCAAAGGCATGCGCGAGGCGGAGGGAGACAAAGCCTGCTAGGTAGGCACCGAAGAGGGCAACGGAGAATTGCAATGCGCTGTCGAGCGTAGCGTAAGTTTGAGTGGATTTGTCCATAATCATGGCGAGCAAACATGGCACAAGCAATGCGTAAGTCATACTTAATAATAAGATTGGTACGGCGATAAGATAAGGAAAATCCGTGCCGACATATTCAAATAAAATAAATAAGCAGAAGGCAAAAATTTGGCTAAATAATACCCATTGGGTGACAGAAACCCGAGAATATTTTTTGAGTAATAGACCACTTAGCGGCGCAAAGGCGATAGCACAAAGGGGTTCGAATACGGAAAGTAATAGCCCAATGTGTTGGCTGCTCCAGCCCAAGGCATTTAGACGCGGAATAAAACTGCTGACCACCATGCCGCTGGGAATAAACACAAATAACAATAAAATCAACCACCGAAATGAAATGTGCGGTTGTTGCCAAAAGTAGAAAAAGCGTGTGAATAAAAAACGCAATGGCGGATTTTGCGGTTCAGCAGCAACTGTCGGTTCGGAATATAGGCTGATTTGCAGAATCAATAGTAGTGCAAAAACACTGATTAAATCCACCGCACTTTGCCAGCCGTAATGATGATAAATCAGTAACACCAAACCGCCACCAAGCATTTTACCCACGCGTCCTGCGATCACCTGAATGACACCGCCAAAGCCACGTTGCTCAAAAGGCAGGATGGCACAGGTTAATCCTAGCGTTGCGCAACCGAAAAATAGACTGCTTAGGTTCAATAGCACACACGCCACCATAAGCAGTGTAAAATCCCGTTGCGGTTGGATAAAATGCAACATGAATAAGGCAATAAAAATGATTATCGAGGAAAGGCATAGCCAGCCGCGAAATTGCCCGATACGCTTAAGACGATAGCGTTCAATTAACGGCGAAACGATGAATTTCGCCATTTCCATCCCACCGAGCAAATAGAACCAACTAAGCTGTTTAAGATCGAACCCCATCTCTTTTAACATGGTGATGAGGCCAATCATATAAAACGCCACTACGCAGAATTTAAAGCCGGCGGTCGTGGCAAGGATTGCCCAATTCTGTTTAGTGAGTGATGTTGCCTTGTTGGCATTGCCAAAACGCTGCATAACGTCCTTTTTGTTCTAAGAGTGTTTGATGTGTGCCTTGTTCGGCAATGCTGCCGTTTTCCAACACATAAATGCAATGAGCGCCCACAATGGTGGAAAGTCGGTGAGCGATAATCAACACGGTTTTGTCTTTAACCAGCTGATCCAACGCTTTTTGTACTGCCAGCTCATTGCGGGTATCCAGCGATGCTGTCGGTTCATCTAAAATGAGAATCGGCGCATCTTTTAAAATCGCTCGGGCAATCGCAAGTCGTTGCTTTTCACCACCAGAAAAATTACTCCCAATTTCATTAACTTGCGTTTGATACCCTTGTGGTAATACCTGAATAAAATCGTGGCATTGGGCAAGTTTACAGGCGTGAATCACCTCTTCATCGGTGGCATTGGGTTTTGCCATTCGGATGTTATTTAATACACTGTCTTGGAATAAATACACGTCTTGAAACACCACAGAAATTAAGCGCATGAGCTGTTCTTGGCTAACATCCCGAATATCAATACCGCCGATCGTAATTCTCCCTGATTGCGGATCAGCATAACGCAACAACAAGCGAAGTAATGTTGTTTTACCACAACCGCTGGTGCCCACAAAAGCATTGAGGCTGTTAGGTTTTATGTCCAGATTAATGTCGTTTAGGATGGTTTTTTCAGCATTATAACCAAAGCGGACATGCTCATAGCGAATACGATAATCTGTGGGTAATCTGCTGCCATGATTTTCCGCCAATTCAGGCAATGCCATCAGTTTTTCAAATTTTTCACAGCTAATCACAAAAATTTCTAAGAGTGAAGACATTTGCACAAAGAAGTTCAATACATCTGAAATTCGCGCAATTAAAATCAGCACTGTGGCTAACAATACCCAATGAGCGCTACCGGAAATCACCCAAAATGTGCCAACAATTAATACCGCAATCAGGCTGAATTGAATGCTTGAGGTAATAATCAAATTCGGACGTTCGCCTTTTTTTGTGCCGATGCGTTGAATGTTTGCCACATCTTCAATCACACGGTTGAAAATATGTTGTTTGTTTTCTGTCTGCCCTGTTGATTTCAGAATTTCCAAGCCTTGCACAAACTCAATAGTTTCGCCTTTAAGTCGCTGATTAGCTTCTGCCAAAATACTAAATCCACGACGGAAAGCTTTTCTTCGCCATAAATACAGTGGCACGATAAGCGGAAAAATAATGAAGATCAGCAGCCCAAAGCGGTAATCAAAGAAACAAAGACAAAGGGCGGCAGACACTGGTGTTACGATGCCGTAAATTAGAATACTGATTAAACTGAAAGCGTAATTCGTCGCTTCATTAATACTCTGGATGGCAACGGCACTGAGTTCGCCTGCACGAAATCCACTGAGGACAGCAAGAGATACTCGGCGAAGTTTTTCGCCCAGTTGACGTCTTAATTGATATGTCGCCAAAAATGAATCGCCTTTGGTGTCATAATATTCCGCCCAAATGCGGAAAAGGAGGCTGACGATTAAAAGCACGCCACATAAAACACTCCAAAAAATGACCGCACTTTGCCCTGCCTCGGTTTGTTCTAATGCCAAAAGCAGCGGATACAGCAAGCCGATAGCCACGCCGAATAAGGTTGCAGACAGTGCTGCAAAAGCGAGACAGCGTAAGAATGCGCTTTGTTGCTGTTGGGCGGCGGCAAATAAGGCGTGATAAGTTTGCCACAGGCTTTTTACGCGTTGAGTTTCGGGATTAAAGTAAGATTGCATAACATTCTCTAATGTATCGTCCAAGATTTTGCCTGTTGATATTCCGCCCAAAGGGTTTGATAGGCGACATTGGTTTGCAACAAGACTTGGTGATTGCCTTGAGCAATGATTTTGCCGTTCTCTAAATAAATAATTTGATCGGCTTGGGTAATGCTAGACAGGCGATGCGCCACCATGATCACTGTTTTATTTTGCATCAGCGCATGAAATGCCTGCATTAAATCTGCCTCGTTTTTTGCATCGGAAAAAGCCGTAGGTTCGTCTAGCAATAAAATCGGGCGATTTTGTAAAAAGGCGCGGGCTATACTGATACGTTGTTTTTGTCCGCCTGACAATAATTGTCCGCGTTCCCCCACTTTTGTTTGATATTGCTCCGGCAAGGTCATAATAAAGTCGTGAATACGGGCTTGTTTGGCGGCATTGATAATGGCTTCTTCCGTCACATTTTCTATGCCGTAAGCGATGTTTTCGGCAATAGAGCAAGAAAATAAGAAATTATCCTGAAACACGACCGAGCAATACTTCATCAGTTGATCCTGTTCCATATGACGAATATCTGCACCACCTAAGGTGATTTTTCCGCTATCGACATCCCAAAAGCGCAACAGCAAATTGAGTAAGGTGGTTTTGCCGGAGCCTGAAGTGCCAATAATGGCGGTAAAACTATTTTGCGGTACGCTGAAGTCGATATTTTTCAGTGTTGCTTTATCGGCATCATAGCTGAATTTGACCTGTTCAAATTGAACCGCATACCCCTTCGGCGTTTGTAACGGCAAAAGTGCGGTGGCATTTTCCAACATTTTTATTTCGTTAATGCGTTCAATGGCAGCACGGGAGCGTTCCAACAAATGAAACAGCCCCATGTAAGGATGTATGGTTTCAATTAACCCGGCGGCTAACACTAAAAAAGCAAAAAAGCCAAAGGTGGAAAGCAGCGCAAGCGAGTGTAAATACACGCCCAACACGATCAAAAACAACATGATCGGCATTGGCGTAAAGAGCGAACGGGCAAGACGTGTTGGGGCGCCCACTTTGGCTAAAAAAGCGAAGATGACCTGATTAAAATTTTCCAATGCGGTGCTAAAACGGCTGTACGAACTTTGTCCCGCATCAAAGGTACGAATCGTGCTCATGCCTTGAATATATTCAATAATCGCGCTATTGATTCGGCTCACAGCAGCACCGTAATCACGATAATTCAACCGACTTTTTTGCATTAAACGTTGCAGAATCATAAACAACACGACAAGGAAAATCACCACAGCCAATGCCATTTGCCAATTTAACCAAAACAATGCCGCCAACACGAAAATCGGTGTGGAATAAGCCTCCGCTTTAAGAGGGGGCGCATCGGCAACAAAGGTGTGCAATTCGTTTACGTCATCGCACAGCACTTTGGTTAAACCGCCTGAACCGATTTCATTGACTTTGCCTAACGATAATTGGCTGATTTTTTTCGCAAGCTGTTGGCGTAGCATTTTTTCCAATTCAAAGGCCGCATAATGAGATTTGTCGTGCGCTTTAATTTTGCAGGTGTAATACAAAATGGAAATGGCAAGCAGCGCAAAAATCTGCCAATAAGGAAACGTAAGAGATTGGCTGACGGTGAACACAATGTGGATCATCAAAAGCCAAATCCCGATTTTTAAGCCTTGTGCGAAGGTTGCCAACCACATTGAGGCACGTAATTGCGCGGCAACAGGTTGGCAAATTTGTTGGTGTTGCTGACTCATTGCTTAAAATCTTAACTCGGTAGAAAGCCCAATTTGGCGTTCCGGCTGACGGGTAATGTCGCCAGAGCGCGGTACGAGTAAGATATCTTTGCGTGAGTTAAGCACGTTGTCGGCATAAAGCGTGATTCTGGCATGCTTAAAGTCGTACGCTAAATAAACATCAAGTTGGTCATAATGCCCTACTTTACCATTGGCTAAGTTGTCGGCAGTGGAATAATAACTGCTGTTGTAGCTGTAATTGGTGCCAATTTCTAGGTGGTCAAGAAGACGATAATTGATCCCCACTTTTCCGCTGAAACTTGGTGCGCGAGCGAGTTTATTCCCTTCAATGCCGCTGTTTGGATAACGTTTGATATCGGTTTTTAACATCCCGATGCCCGCATTAAGTGCCAGTTTCTCCGTAGCCTGCCATTCGGTATTGATTTCCGCACCATAGGTGACGACTTTATCGGCATTGCGGATCACGATAGAATTTGGACCAAGGGTAAACGGTAACTGCATGTCTTTGTAGTCGTTATAGAATAGGTTGCTGTTAATTCGTAGGCGTTTATCTGCGGATGTCCAACGATGATAAAGTTCGTAGTTCCAGACATATTCTGCGTCATATTCATAGCTGGTGTATGGGATACCGAAGGTCACACCGGCACCGCCCGGGTTGTAACCTTTGCCTACTTTAAAGCCTAAGCGTTGATCATCGTTAATTTTCCATGCAATGTCTGCTTTTGGCAGGAAGACATTGTATTTCTTATCCCGGTTGATGGAAAACATCGCACTTTTGCCTTTACGCTGATGATGTTCCTGTTCATAGCGAGCAGAAAGCGTCAATTCAAACGGAATATCCGGCGTAAAGGTAATTTCACCAAAGGCCGCCTTGGTTTTCGTTTTATCATTAAAATTTGTCGTAATCGGCGTGCGAGCAATGCGCCCGTTGAGCATCGTAACACTTTCATCTTGTTTCGCATTGAAATAGAACAAACCGAATAAACCACGGTATTTTTCGTTTTCGTATTTTACAATGGGTTCAATTTGGAATTCATTGCCATCAACACGAGCCGGAACACCTCGACGATTTGGCGGCAATGCGGTGTTAAATGGCGAGGTCGTTTTTCTATCGTGAATAAAGTGGGTATAAACCAATTTATTTTCCCATTTCCAATGCTCTGAGAGTTGATAGCCAATGTCCCAAATGGTGCTGGCAGAGCGTGTTTGGAATACCGGGCGTTCCGGCGTGTAACGTGGTGAATTAGGTTGTAACTCTGTTTCGCTTTGTGGCGCTCTTGCGTTTAAATGATTGAACGTTAAACGGCTATAGAGATCCGGCAAGGCAGACGGCGTCCACAGTAATTTGGCGCGGGTATTGGTGGCTTTAAACCAACGCGGGTTGCCGACGGGATCGTAATGTGGTAAATCTACAGCAGTTTCGCGTTGTTGATGATCTACGCTTAAACGAAACGCCAATTCGTCTTTCACCACCGGGCCTGAAATCAGGGCAGCCGTTTGTGCCAATCGATGATTCCCCATATTTAATTTCGCTGCACCTTCCCATTCTTGCGTTGGGTCATTGCTGGTCATGACCACCGCACCAGCAATGGCGTTACGCCCTTGGGCATAGCTTTGCGCCCCACGATAGATTTCTACCTGTTTCATATCCCAGAGGGATTTTGTACCGAACGCCAGTTCGTTATAGCTGGAAGTTCTGCCGTCAATTTGCATATTTAGTCTTGGGCGTGAACCGGCAAAAAATGCCACCGCACCTACCGCCGGGCCGGACCCGTCAACGCCACGCACAGTGGGTAAGTCATTGCCCAAGCCGGTGTCTAAAATATTCACATCGCGTTTTAATAATTGGGTTGCAGACAGTAAATTGGCTTCTCGTTTGAGTTGTTCGGCGGTTACCACGGAGGTGCTTGAACCGGTAGAGGATTGACTACGCTCAAATTTTTCACCGGTCACAGTGATTTCGTCTAGTACTGTGGTCTGATGACTTTCTTCGGCATGGCTAGAAAAAGAATAGGCACTCATCAGGCAAAGGCTAATGAGGCTGAGTCGTGGGGATAACTTGTTCATGGGTTCTCCTAGGCTTTATTTTGATTTAAAGTTTACACTTTTTGCATTAACTGATTAATAATGTAAACCTAACATAATCACAACAGGAAAGTAAATAAGAATTTTTCTCAAATTTGACATTTGACAATTAAAGGCTTTCGGCTATGTTATTGCCCCTTAAGGAGCGAACCATGAAAAAAGATATTTTTTTGAAACAGGTTGCCACTGAACTGTTTTATCAACAAGGCTGGAGATTAACCTCTGTCGCAGAAATTTGTCGGGCGGCAGGGGTAAGTCGAGTGACGTTTTATAAATATTTCCCTACCAAGCAAGATTTAGTGAAATGTATTTTTGAAGAACAAAAAAATAATATGCGTCGGGAATTTGACAGACTGTTAGCCACAGAAGCAGATTTAGCCACGGTGATCCAGCAGATTTTGATAATGCAGCAAGAATCCATGGCAACGTTGTATTCCACCGCCGTATTACATGATTTAAATCATGATCAAGATGAAACCTTACAGACTTTTTTTCGGCAAATGGCACAGGAAAAATATCACTATATGCACTATTTTTTCAGCACGTTACAACAACGCAAAAGCGTACGTGATGATTTTCCTGTGATTTTAATTGATGTGTTGATCCAAAAAATGGATGAAATGATTCACTCTTCCGTCTTACAACAACATTATGCCGGCAAAGAACAGCAGCTCTTTAAAGATGTGTTACAGCTTTTTATGCATGGCATTGCCTATCAGAAAAATGCCACCTGATTCTTTGAGTAAAAACATTTCAAAAACAGACCGCACTTAGCATGGAAGATGACGGCATCAGGCATCGTTCGCCATGATTTCTGGTTATAACATATAAAAAACCGTTCTTTCCTTAAAAAATTGTCTTCTTTTTATAATGCACGAAAATCTTGTTTCGTTTTGAATTACATATGAATTGGCAATATATCTGGAACACATTACCACGTTTTATTGATGCGACTTGGATAACGTTGCAGCTTTCTTTTTGGGCGATTGTCCTTTCGTTGTTCATCGGTTTTTTCTGCGCCATTGTGACGACATATAAGGTGCGTATGCTCAATCCCATTGTGAAATTTTATATTGAACTTTCCCGCAACACACCTTTGTTGATTCAGGTTTTTTTCCTGTATTTCGGCTTATCTAAGGTCGGTATCAAATTAGACGGCTTTACTTGTGCGGTGATTGGCCTTGCGTTTTTAGGGGGAAGTTATATGTCAGAGGCCATTCGGGGTGGTTTGGAAGCGATTCCCCGTGCTCAGTTGGAATCGGCGTTAAGTTTAGGGTTGACGCCGGCACAAGCCTTTCGTTATGTCTTATTCCCCCAAGCCTTTGCGGTTGCTGCACCGGCGATCGGCGCCAACAGTTTATTTTTAATGAAAGAAACTTCCGTGGTGAGTGCGATTGCCATTGCGGAGTTAATGTTTATGGCAAAAGAGATTATCGGCATGGATTACAAAACGAATGAAGCGCTCTTTTTATTAGTGGTGTTTTATTTGTTGATTTTATTGCCGGTGTCATTGTTTATCACTTACTTGGAACGTCGTACACGGAGAGCAAAATATGGGGCTTAATGTGTTATTTGAAGGGAGTAATTTTGAACGGTTATTAGGAGGACTCTGGGTAACGGCACAAATTGCCTTTGTTTCTGTCTTCTTTGCCTGCATTCTCGGTATTCTTCTCGGCTTGTTGATGACAAGCAAAAATCGCCTGATTCGTGTTGTTTGCCGTTTTTATTTGGAATTTGTCCGCATTATTCCGTTATTGGTATTGTTATTTATTACCTATTTTGGCGTGGCAAAATGGTTCAATACGCATATTGATGGCGTGACTGTTTGTATTTGGGTCTTCATTTTTTGGGGAACTGCGGAAATGGGCGATTTAGTGCGTGGTGCCTTGACGTCTATTGAAAAACATCAGACAGAATCTGCTTATGCCTTGGGTTTAACGCCATTACAAACGTTTCGTTATATTTTATTGCCACAAAGTTTGAAACGCGTTACGCCAAGCGCCATTAACTTGTTTACACGCATGGTGAAAACCAGCTCGCTTGCTATGTTAATCGGTGTATTGGAAGTGATTAAAGTCGGGCAACAGATTATTGAAACCTCCCTGTTTACGGAACCCTCCGCTGCCTTGTGGATTTATGGTGTGATTTTCTTGTTATATTTTGTGATTTGCTATCCGTTATCTTTATTTTCACGTTATTTAGAAACCTATTGGGAAAAATAGAAGGTGTGTATGCCCTTATTAGAAATTAAAAACTTAGTGAAATATTACGGCGAAACCCTTGCCTTAAATGGAATTAATTTATCCGTTGAAAAAGGCGAGGTGGTGGTAATTTTAGGCCCATCCGGCTGCGGTAAAAGTACGCTCTTACGTTGTATTAACGGCTTAGAGGAGATAAAGAGCGGTCAATTAATTTTGCAAAATGAAGGTGAGTTGGGGAAAGACTTGCCTTGGGTGAAGGCCCGTCAACATATCGGCATGGTGTTCCAGAGCTATGAATTATTTCCGCATATGTCGGTCATCGACAATATTTTGCTCGGCCCGCTTAAAGTGCAGAAACGCCAGCGTGCCGAGGTGGAAGCTCAAGCCGATATGTTGTTGAAACGGGTCGGGCTGTTTGATCGCAAAAATGCCTATCCGCGCGAGTTATCGGGTGGACAGAAACAACGCATAGCCATTGTGCGTTCTTTGTGTATGAATCCTGACATTATGCTGTTTGACGAAGTCACTGCCGCACTTGACCCGGAAATGGTGCGTGAAGTGTTGGATGTGATTTTAGGCTTAGCGAAAGACGGCATGACGATGCTTATCGTGACCCATGAAATGTCTTTTGCCCGCCAAGTGGCGAATCGCATTGTGTTTATGGATAAAGGACAAATCGTTGAACAGGCTTCGCCATCGGATTTCTTCACTAATCCGCAAACCGACCGTGCGAAAACCTTTCTTAACATTTTAAATTACGAACCAAGAGGAGTTAACTATGAACAAAACATTTAAAAAAGTGACCGCACTTTTCGCCACCGCATTATTGGCAATGGGCCTAACCGCTTGCAACGATAAAGAGGGCAAAACGGAATCGGCGGCTTCATCAACGATTGAGCAACTCAAACAAGCCGGCAAAGTGCGTATCGGTGTCTTTAGCGACAAACCGCCATTCGGCTATGTGGACAGTCAAGGCAAAAGCCAAGGATTTGACGTGGAAATCGCCAAAGCCATCACCAAAGATTTATTGGGCGATGAAAATAAAGCGGAATATGTGTTAGTTGAAGCGGCCAACCGCGTGGAATATCTTACTTCCAATAAAGTGGATATTATTCTTGCTAATTTCACGGTCACCCCAGCGCGTGCAGAAGTAGTTGATTTTGCTAAACCTTACATGAAAGTGGCATTGGGTGTTGTGTCGAAAGATGGCGCAGTGATTACCGATGTAAATCAATTAAAAGGTAAAACCTTATTAATCAATAAAGGCACTACGGCAGACGCTTATTTCACTAAAAATTATCCTGACATCAAACTGTTGAAATTTGAGCAAAATACCGAAACCTTCGAAGCTTTACGTGACGGTCGTGGCGATGCGCTTGCCCATGACAACACATTATTGTTCGCGTGGGCGAAAGAAAATCCGGGCTTTACAGTGGGCGTGAAAAACTTAGGTGATCAAGATTTCATTGCGCCAGCAGTGAGAAAAGGGGATACCGAATTGTTGAACTGGTTAAATGCTGAAATTGAAAAACTAGGTAAACAAGGCGTGTTAAAACAAGCCTACGAAAAAACTTTAAAGCCTATTTATGGCGATGCCATTACGGAAGCAGATGTCGTGGTGGAGTATAAATAACTAAACGCCTTCATGAAAACGCCCTGTTATGTGAAAACAGGGCGTTGTTGTTTGTTTAAGTGTAACAACCTTTTGGGTATCCAAATTTTGGCGATTTAATTACGGTCGTTTTTTATTCTGAATGCCCTTTTACGTTTATTTTTCCTTCTGCCAATTCATCCCAAAATTCATCCAACACTGACCGCACTTCAGTCGCGCAGCTACAACAGTATTTACGGTGTTAGGTGTTTTTTGCGGTTGTACTTGGTGAGCGGTGATCTTCATACCACAACCAGGTGAGTGAGATTGATATATCGCTTGCCTTTTACCCCGCGCTTAATTTCTTTTACAATAACCCCGCTAATTACCTAACAGAAGGCATTTATTATGATGAACAGAAGACGTTTTATTCAAATCGGCGCGAGCAGTGTGCTGGCGCTCAGTTGTAATCGCATGGCGTTCGCGAAAAGCGATAATCAAGTCGATTTACGCATTATCGGTACTACCGATATTCATAGTTTTTTGACGGATTTTGACTATTACAAAGACGCACCGACAGAGAAATTCGGGTTTACCCGTGCGGCAAGTTTGATTCGCCAAGCTCGTGCGGAAGTGAAAAACAGTGTGTTGGTGGATAACGGTGATTTGATTCAAGGTAACCCGATTGCCGACTATCAAGCGGCAGTGGGCTATAAAGAAGGCAAACCAAATCCGGCGGTGGATTGCTTAAATGCGATGCATTATGAAGTGGGAACATTGGGTAACCACGAGTTTAACTACGGTTTGGATTATTTGGCTGATGCCATCAAACAGGCAAATTTCCCGATTGTGAACGCTAACGTGGTGAAAGTGGGAACTGAGGAGCCGTATTACACACCTTACGTGATTCAGGAAAAAACGGTGGAGGACAATAAAGGCAAGTCACATAAGCTAAAAATCGGTTATATCGGTTTTGTGCCGCCGCAAATTATGGTGTGGGATAAAGCCAATTTAACGGGCAAAGTGGAAACCCGCGACATCGTAAAAAGTGCGCAAAAATATGTGCCGGAAATGAAGAAAAAAGGCGCGGATATTATCGTGGCGTTGGCACATACTGGCCCATCCGACGAGCCGTATCATGAAGGTGCAGAAAACTCAGCGTTCTATCTTGCCGATGTGCCGCATATTGACGCGGTGATTTTCGGTCACTCCCACCGCTTGTTCCCGAATAAAGAATTTGCCAAATCACCGAACGCAGATATTGCCAAAGGTACCGTAAAAGGCGTGCCGGAAAGTATGGCGGGCTATTGGGCGAACAATATCAGTGTCGTAGATTTAGTGTTGAGCGAGCATAACGGCAAATGGATTGTCACTGACGGCAAAGCGGTATTGCGTCCGATTTATGATGCGGAAAACAAAAAGGCGTTGGCAGAAAATGACCCGGAAATGACCGCACTTTTAAAAGAAACTCATGAAGCAACCCGCAAATTCGTATCACAGCCGATTGGTAAAGCCACCGACAATATGTATAGCTATTTGGCACTGGTGCAAGATGACCCAACCATTCAAATTGTTAACCAAGCGCAAAAAGCCTATGTGGAAAACGTTGCCCCAAGCGTACCGGCGATGGCGGGCTTGCCGATTTTAAGTGCAGGCGCACCGTTTAAAGCGGGCGGTCGTAAAAACGATCCAACAGGCTACACCGAAGTGAACAAAGGCGAGTTAACGTTCCGCAATGCGGCAGATTTGTATTTGTATCCAAATACCTTGGTGGTTGTGAAAGTCAGTGGCGAGCAATTGAAAGAATGGTTGGAATGCAGCGCGGGGATGTTTAAGCAAATCGATCCGGCGAGTGATAAACCACAATCTTTATTGGATTGGGATGGCTTCCGCACCTATAACTTCGATGTGATCGACGGTGTCAATTATGAATACGATTTAACCCAACCGCCACGTTATGACGGCGAGTGCAAGTTAATCAATCCGGATGCACACCGTGTAGTGAATCTGACTTACCAAGGCAAACCGGTGGATCCGAAAGCGGAATTCTTAATCGCGACCAATAACTACCGTGCTTACGGTAATAAATTCCCGGGCACAGGCGACAAGCACATTGTTTACGCGTCACCGGATGAAAACCGTCAAGTGTTGGCGGATTACATCAAAGCCACCAGTGAAAAAGACGGCGCAGTGAACCCAAGCGCTGATAAAAACTGGCGCTTCATGCCGATTAAAGGCAATGATAAATTAGATGTGCGCTTTGAAACGTCACCAAGTGAACAGGCGGCACAATTTATTAAAGAAAATGCTCAATACCCAATGAAACAGATGGGTACTGATGAAGTGGGATTTGCGGTATATCAAATTGATTTGACGAAATAAGCGAAATTAAACTTGATCATTATATATTTAAATATATAATGAGCTCGTTTGTTTAATGTTAAGATTGTCGTCATACTTAAACACAGGGCTAGTACAAAAACTCCCCCACGTCTTTTGAAAGATATTTGTACTAGCCATTTTTTTCTTCTTATTCCCCCTCAAAAGCTTTACTATTAAGGCTTTCTTTCTTTTAGAGATACATGTATGCATAACCTTGCGCTCGAAAAACAACTGAATCAAAAATTAAATAGCCGATTGATTGCCGACTATTGCCCCAATGGACTTCAAGTTGAAGGCAAATCGGAAATCCGGAAAATCATCACAGGAGTAACCGCCAGCCAAGCGCTGATTGACTATGCGGTAGCACAAAACGCCGATGCCTTGCTGGTGCATCACGGCTATTTTTGGAAAAACGAAGATCCTTGTATTCGGGGTATGAAAGGCAATCGGATTCGTAAGCTGTTAACCCATGGAATCAATTTATATGCATACCACTTGCCTTTGGATGTTCATCCTGAATTAGGTAACAACGCACAACTTGCGGCATTATTAGGCATTGAAAATTTGCAACCGTTAGAACAAGGGGCAACCAGTATTCCTATATGGGGAAATTTAAAACATCCTTTAACAGGCGAACAATTTGCTGAGCGGATTGCACAAGTATTACATCGTCAGCCGTTAATTTGTATCGAAAACGGACCGCACTTTATTCATAAAATTGGGCTTTGTACCGGTGGCGGACAAGGTTATATCGATCTTGCCGCACAACAAGGCTGTGATGCTTTTATTGCCGGTGAAGTGTCTGAACAAACCATCCATAGTGCAAGAGAACAGGGCATCCATTTTTTTGCGGCTGGTCATCATGCGACCGAGAGGTATGGGGTCAAAGCCTTGGGAGAATGGTTAGCGAAAGAATACGGATTGGATGTTGAATTTAAGGATATAGATAATCCAGCGTAAAATGCGGCGCTTTTAATAAGAAGGCAGGATAAAGGTAAGAGGCATTGGCGGAAGATCGTAGGAGTTGAACCTACCCGAGACTGCTGGCAGCCTCAACAGGATTTGAAGTCCTGCCGCTTCACCGGAAACGACGATCTTCCCTTTAAAAAAATCGTGCGAACTTTAGCGTAAAAGCCGAGGTGTTTCAAGAGAAATGGTAAAAAATTTACTTTTGTTAGTGCGGGAAATAGTGCTTTAGATTATAATCGCAAGGATTTTTTGCTTTATTTTTATAGGATACATTTCATGGTAATGGAAAAACTACACGGAGCTTCAACCAGCTGGGCTTCTAAGTTTCTTTTTGGTTTTATTACTGTCACATTTGTTATCAGTTCGATGGCAGGCTATCTTTATACCCGCGTTGATAATTCTGCGGCAAAAGTCAATGGAGAAGAGATTTCACAGCACACGTTTCAAAATCAATATAATGCTGCCTCCCGTAATTTAAGCCCGCAAGATGCCGATTCGCCGGCGCAAATCACTCAGCTCAAAACACAAATTTTAGCGTCTTTAATTAACCAAGAATTATTACGCCAATATGCGAATGATCTTAAACTAGGTGTCAGTGACGACCGTGTTAAACAAGAGATCGTGACGACACCGTCTTTCCAAAATAACGGAAAATTTGACAATACCCTTTACCAGCAAATGCTACAAAGTAATGGCATTTCCGCTGAAACCTATGCCGGCTATGTACGAGAAGCATTGCGTTTAGAACAGCTTCAAAATGCGTTGGCAGCCACAATGTTTAGCGTTCCAGTGCAACAGGAAGCATTGGAAAAATTATTTTTCCAACGTCGTCAAGTGCGTTTTGCGAAGTTATCGCTTTTGGATGAAATTGAGAAACAAAGCGTAACCGATGAGGAAATTCAAGCTTACTATGAGGCACATAAAGCGGAATTTACCTTTCCGGAACAGGTTAAAGTGCAATATCTTGACTTATCCGGTGCGAACATGGAAAAAAATATGAATGTGACTGATGTAGAAATTGCGCAGTATTATCAAGATAATAAAGCGCAATTTACGACACAAGGTCAGCAACATTTAGCCCATATTCAAGTAAAAACTGAGCAACAAGCGCAGGATTTATATCATCAATTACAACAAGGGGCTGTCTTTGAGGCGTTAGCGAAAAATCACTCTATCGATCCAACCAGTTCAGAAAAGGGCGGTGATTTAAGTTGGGTAAGTGCGGGTGAATTTCCAGCCGTTTTTGAAGAGGCGGCAAATGCGTTAGAGGTTGGAAAATATAGCCAACCGATAAAAGTGGATGGCAATTACCATATTATTTTAGTGAAAGAACGCAAACCTGCGAAAGTGTTACCTTTAGACGAGGTGAAAGCCGAAATCGCGGCACAAATTCGTCAAAATTTAATGGGTAACCAATTCTTTTCTATTGAAAAACGCGTAGCAGATAAAGCTTTTGAAGACGCGTCTTCATTAAAAGCTGCAGCAGATGAGGCTGGCGTAAAAGTTCAGGAAACCGGCTATTTCTCTCGTAAGGATGTGCCGTCAGAATTAAATTATCCGAATGTCACGTCGGCAATTTTTGATTCTGATCTTTCTCAAGGCGGTAGCAATTCTGAGCCGATGAGTGTAGGCGAGCAACATTCTTTAGTGGTACGTGTGCTTGATCATAAACCTCAGTCCACCCGATCCTTCGAGGATATGAAGGGCGAAATCGCAGCAACATTAAAACACCAAAAAGCTGAAGCCATTGTGTTAGCACAGGCGGATAAGTTTGTACAAGATTTGACGGCTGGGAAAATCGTAGATGGATTAAATTTTGGTGAAGCACAAACATGGGTTTTTGCCGAAACGAAAGATCCTGTCCTTGGAGACGTTATTTTCTCAATGAAAAAACCGGCTGATGGCAGCGTGACTTATAATGCCGCTAAAAACGCAGAAGGTGGCGTAGTGATTGTGGCGTTGGATAGTGTCGAGGACGGTAAGTTAACTGCCTCAGAGAAAAAACAATTTGCAGCACAAATAGAACAAACCGACCGCATCAGTTTGCAAAATAGCTTATTAAATGCACTACGTGCCAAAGCGAAAATTGAGATAAACGACACATTTATTAACCAAGAGCAATAATCAAGCGTAATGCCTATGATGTCATAGGCATTATTTTTGAGCTAAATTTCGTATGCTTTAATGTATTCATCTCGATTCTTTTCGCGGTGAGCCGTTTAACATGAAGGAGATAAAAAATGAAATTAGTCGAAGTCAAACATCCATTGGTGAAACACAAATTGGGTTTAATGCGTGCTGCAGAAATTAACACGAAAAAATTCCGTGAATTAGCCACCGAAGTCGGAAGCCTATTAACTTATGAAGCCACATCCGATTTAGAAACAGAAAAAGTGATTATTGACGGTTGGTGCGGTCCGGTTGAGATTGACCAAATCAAAGGTAAAAAAGTCACTGTCGTACCGATTTTGCGTGCAGGCCTTGGCATGATGGACGGTGTGTTAGAGCATGTTCCAAGTGCGCGTATCAGCGTTGTCGGAATGTACCGTAATGAAGAAACCCTTGAGCCGGTACCTTATTTCCAAAAATTAGCCAGCGATTTAGATGAACGTTTAGCTATCGTCGTTGACCCGATGCTAGCAACCGGTGGTTCTATGATTGCAACCATCGATTTGCTCAAACAAAAAGGGTGTAAACACATTAAAGTCTTAGTATTAGTTGCCGCACCGGAAGGTCTTGCTGCATTAGAAAAAGCGCATCCGGACATTGAATTATACACCGCGGCAATTGATGATCACTTAAACGAAAACGGTTATATCATTCCGGGTTTAGGTGATGCAGGAGATAAAATTTTCGGTACGAAATAATCCTGAAACCGGAAATTTTATTAACACGTTAGGCGGATTTTTATCCGTCTTTTTGCGGCAAAAAGAAACAAAAACATTTCGAAAAATGACCGAACTTTTTAAGTTAATTCAGACAGCGAGTTGAAACTTATATGACAAATACAACACAAGCTCCCATCACGGAGCAACAGAGTTCCGTTAAACAAGCATTTGTGGGTTTACAAATGCTATTCGTCGCCTTTGGTGCATTGGTTTTAGTGCCGTTAATTACCGGATTAGATGCCAATACTGCCTTGCTTACCGCTGGTATCGGTACTTTATTATTCCAACTTTGCACCGGCAAACAAGTGCCGATTTTCTTGGCATCTTCTTTTGCCTTTATTGCGCCGATCCAATACGGCGTCGCCACTTGGGGGATTCCTATCACCATGGGCGGCTTAGCCTGTGCCGGCTTGGTTTATTTGGCACTGAGCGCTTTAGTTAAATTACGTGGTGCCGCGGCATTGGAACGCATTTTTCCTCCGGTGGTCGTCGGTCCCGTGATTATTATTATCGGTATGGGCTTAGCGCCGGTCGCCGTCGATATGGCACTCGGTAAAAATAGCGCTTACCAATACAATGATGCTGTTTTAGTCTCTATGGTAACCCTCATCACTACCTTGTGTGTGGCTGTTTTTTCCAAAGGGTTAATGAAACTTATCCCGATTATGTTCGGTATTGCGGTGGGCTATATCCTATGTCTTTTCATGGGACTCATTAATTTTCAACCGGTTTTAGATGCGCCTTGGTTTAGTTTGCCAAACATCACCACACCGGAATTTAAATTAGAAGCCATTTTATATTTACTGCCAATTGCCATTGCGCCCGCTGTGGAGCATGTTGGTGGCATTATGGCGATTAGTTCCGTGACCGGCAAAGACTTCATCAAAAAACCGGGGTTACACCGCACTTTGTTAGGTGATGGTATTGCAACCAGTGCCGCTTCCTTATTAGGTGGTCCGCCAAATACAACCTATGCAGAAGTGACCGGTGCAGTCATGCTCACCCGTAATTTCAATCCCAATATCATGACTTGGGCGGCCGTCTGGGCAATTGCGATTTCCTTCTGTGGAAAAGTCGGTGCCTTTTTATCTACCATCCCAACTATCGTAATGGGCGGTATCATGATGTTGGTATTCGGTTCCATTGCCGTTGTCGGCATGAGCACCTTGATTCGCGCCAAAGTCGATGTCACCGAGGCACGTAACCTTTGCATCATTGCTGTGGTCATGACATTTGGTATCGGTAATATGTTTGTTGATGTCGGCGGCGTGTCTTTAAAAGGAATCAGCCTTTGCGCGGTAGTTGCCATCATTTTGAACTTGGTATTACCTAAAGCGAAAAACGAAGCCGCATAAAATGCATATGTAACAGTCATTAGCGGGAAGGAAAAATATCCGCTAATGACTTTCTAATTTTAAAAATTTCGTTTATTCTTACCGCACTTTATTTCAGCATTTTCGGTATTTGATTTGAGCGAGCCATATTTCCAACTTCCTCTCCCCATTCATCAATTTGATAATGACACGCTGGAAAATTTCTACGCGGAAAACAATCAGCTTCTGCTCAGCTCGCTACAAAAAAACTTTTCTCATCTTAGCCAACCTTTTTTCTATCTTTGGGGGCAGCGTGGTTGCGGGAAAAGCCATCTATTAAAAGCCATTTGTCATCATTACTTAACGCATCAGCGCCCTGCCTTATACGTGCCTTTGAATAAAGCACAATATTTCTCTCCAGCAGTACTGGAAAATTTAGAGCAACAAGAATTAGTGTGTTTGGATGATTTACAAGAAGTGATAGGAAATCCGGATTGGGAAGTGGCTATTTTTGATTTAATCAATCGAATCCGAGAAACCGGAAAAACGCTTTTAGTGATCAGCGCAGATCAATCTCCGACCAATTTATCGGCCCATTTACCGGATTTGGCGTCTCGTCTAACATGGGGCGAGGTCTATCAATTAATGCCGTTAAATGATCAACAAAAAATTACAGTCTTACAACTGGCGGCACACCAACGCGGCATTGAATTGCCTGACGAAACGGCTAATTTTCTTTTCAAACGCTTAGAACGGGATATGAAAACCTTGTTTAATGCGTTAGAAAAACTCGATCAAGCTTCATTGCAGGCGCAACGTAAACTAACGATTCCCTTCGTTAAAGAAATTTTGGCGTTATAGTAGCGAATGTTACAACCATCTGCGGGTGCGTTGGCAGTACGCCGTAAATGCATCACCAAAAATATTTCGTAAATTTTCCTCTTCCCGCTTAATTTGAAATTCGGTGATATACCACACAAATAGCATCACACCTAATATGGCTGACAACGAGCCAAGGTAAGCATTCCACGCCAATAAAACAAAGGCTAAGCCTAAATACATTGGATTACGGCTATATTGATAAATTCCATTCGTCACTAATTGTGAGGCTTTTTCGATTTTTAGTGGATCAATCGTGGTTTTAGCGAATAAAAATTGTAAGACGCTCGCCATGCCGATCACGCAACCTATTCCGCCAAGTACAATCACCAACCACAATGGAGATGGAAATTGCCAAACAGGTGGGAGCATTTTCATTAGCAAAGCACAGAAGACAAAAATTAATGGGGGTGGAATAGGGATTTTGCGTTGATTATTCGCCATGATATTCCTCATTGTTAAAAGAAAGGCTTGGTTTTCCCAAGCCTTAAAAACTATAAATTATTTAACCGCACTTGAATGAGTTGTTGCTCTAACGGAGTGGCATTTTGCTGGGCTTGTTGATAAGCGCTTTTCGCAGCCTCCTTATCTCCTTTCGCCAACTGAATATCGCCAACTAAGATATTTTTAGCCCCATTCCAAGCCTCATCTTTCACTAATTTCAAACTGTCTAACGCCGGATCAAATTGTCCAAGCTGGAATTGTACCGCCGCCAAACGCAACGCCGTTACAGAAGATAAAATGTCATCTGTTGATTGTGCCACCGCTTGTTTTAACGCTTCTTCAGCTTGCGTAAAATCTTGTTTTTCAACAGCAATTTTTGCTTTATCTAACAAGGCTAACACCGCGTAGGCAGTTTTCTCATTATTTTTAATGAATTGAGCAAATTGCGCTTCTTGTGCTTGTGGATCTTTTTTATAGTTAAACAACACCTGCTCATACTCGGCAGAAACATTGTGGATTTTTTGTAGCTGATAAGATTGCCAATAGTTCCAGCCGAATACGCCAACACAGGCAATCACAAAACAAGCAATAATAAACTTATAGTTTTCTTGCCACCACGCCTTAATCGCACTGAGTTCTTGTTCTTCTTCAATGGTATATGCCATGTTTTTTCCTTATTTGAATGTGTTTTGAATGTGATTGATGATGTCGCTTAATGCCACAACCACTTGTTCGCTATGTTGCAACAAGTCTTTTACCACCACTTGTTGATTTTTCACTTCATCCTCGCCGATGACCAAGGCTAACTTCGCTCCACTTTTATCGGCTCGTTTAAATTGTTTTTTGAAATTCCCGCCACTGCAGTGTAAAAGCGTACGTAAGTACGGTAATTCTGAACGAAGTTTTTCCGCCAAATTAAAGGCTGCTACGGTAGTGCCTTCACCTTGATAAACGATGTAAATATCCACCGCACTTGGCAAGGTAATCTGTGTATTCACTTCCTGTACCAACAGGACCAAACGCTCCAAGCCCATAGCAAAGCCAACACCACTTGTGGCATGACCGCCTAGCTGTTCAACCAACCCATCGTAACGACCGCCACCACAGACGGTACCTTGTGCGCCTAAAGCAGAAGTCACCCATTCAAATACGGTTTTGTTGTAATAATCTAAGCCGCGCACCAATTTTTGATTGATTTCGTACTGAATGCCTAAATTATCAAGCAAGGCGCATAATTGCGCAAAATGTTCGCGGGAATCGTCATCAAGATAATCGTGTAATTTCGGTGCATCATTTAGCACTTCTTGAACACGTTGATCTTTACTGTCCAAAATGCGTAACGGATTGGTGGTTAAACGACGCTTGCTGTCTTCATCTAAAATATCGATGTGATTTTGTAAAAAATCGACCAAGGCTTGACGATAATTTTTGCGCGCCTCTAATGAACCAATGGAGTTTAGTTGAAGCGTGACATGGTCAAAAATGCCTAAATCCTTCCATAAACGGGCGGTTAAGGCGATAAGTTCCGCATCAATTTCCGGATTAGGAATACCAAAAATCTCCACGCCGACCTGATGGAACTGACGGTAACGGCCTTTTTGCGGACGCTCATAACGGAACATCGGCCCCATATACCATAAGCGTTGTTCTTGGTTGTACAACAAACCATGTTCAATACCGGCGCGAACACAACCTGCCGTGCCTTCCGGACGCAAAGTCAAACTTTCTTCATCACGGTCATCAAACGTAAACATTTCTTTTTCCACCACATCGGTAACTTCACCAATAGCGCGAGCGAATAACGGTGTGCTTTCCACAATTGGCATACGGATTTCCGCGTAACCATACGCACTTAAAACCGACCGCACTTTATTCTCAACCCATTGCCATAGCGGGGTTTCTGTTGGTAAGCAATCGTTCATTCCACGAATTGCCTGAATAGTTTTTGCCACAATAACTTCCTGTGTTTATTAAAAATTAAAGAATACGATTTTTAGGATCTTGCTGCGCAACACGGGCACGGATCTTCGCTTCTAATTGATTAATTAAATCGTCGTTATCAAAACGTTCTTTCTGACGCTCACCGTCAAGATAATAGCCGCTTTTCTTATTACCGCCGGTGACACCTAAATCAGACACCAACGCTTCTCCCGGGCCGTTGACAACACAGCCGATAATTGACACATCCATTGGCGTAATAATATCTTCTAAACGTTGTTCGAGTGCATTCACTGTGCCAATTACATCAAATTCTTGACGGGAACAGGTTGGGCAAGCAATAAAGTTAATGCCACGAGAACGAATACGCAGTGATTTTAAAATATCAAAGCCCACTTTGATTTCTTCTACCGGATCGGCAGCTAAAGACACTCGTAGCGTGTCACCGATCCCTTCAGCCAACAACATCCCTAATCCGATGGCAGATTTCACTGCACCGGCACGCGCACCACCGGCTTCAGTAATGCCTAAATGCAAGGGCTGTTTAATGGCTTTCGCCAGTAAACGATAGGATTCCACCGCCAAATACACATCGGAGGCTTTAACGCTCACTTTAAATTGATCGAAGTTCAAACGATCTAAAATTTCAACATGGCGCAATGCTGATTCCAACAATGCTTGTGGCGTCGGTTCACCGTATTTTTCCTGAATATCTTTTTCCAGTGAGCCGGCATTCACCCCAATACGAATGGGGATATTTTTATCTTTCGCGCAATCTACTACGGCGCGAATACGATCTTCACGTCCGATATTGCCCGGATTGATACGCAAGCAGTCCACACCATATTCGGCAACTTTCAACGCAATGCGATAATCGAAATGAATATCGGCGACTAATGGCACGCTCACTTGCTGTTTAATTAATTTAAAAGCTTCCGCCGCTTCCATGGTCGGCACAGACACACGCACAATATCGGCACCCACGCGCTCTAACGATTTGATTTGCGCGACCGTGGCTTCAACATCGGTCGTTCTTGTGTTGGTCATCGACTGTACTGCAATCGGTGCATCACCCCCGATGGGGACATTCCCGACATAAATTTTCGTGGATTCTCTACGCTGAATTTTTGGCTTTTCTAACATTGTTCACTCATTATTGAGGTAATTTAAATTTTGCGACACGCCCATCCACCGTCAACGGGAAGGCTTCGCCTTTATATGTAATTTTCACATTTGCCGGCGCACCGATAATTAAAGAATAAGGCTCTCCTTCACTGAAATTGAGGACATCGCCTTGTTTATATTCTTTTTGCGCTAACACTTTGCGATTTTTGTCTTTCACACTGATCCAACAATTACCGATAACTTCAATGTATAAAGCCTCTTTTGTTGCAGCCGCAGAAACACTTGAATTTTCCACCGCACTTTGTTGTTGCGGCTGTTGCGCCGTGGTTGTTTCTGCAGTTGATGCCGGTTTGGTGCCGGTGATTTTATCCATTTCCGCTTGTAATGCATTGGTTGGCACTGCTGCAACAGATTTATTCACCGATGGCGTTGCTGCGTTGCTTATTGCCGGGCTATCCGCAGTAGAACTTGTTGCGGTAATAACACCGGTAGCATCTTGCGGTTTGTCATTGGATACTGCAGCAGGCGTTGAAGTGGTTGCCATGGTTTGGGTGTAGGCGTTGACTAAATTATCGCGCTCTTCATTGGCATGCTGATGATTTTCCCACCACCACATTCCTGTCATGCCGATCACGACAAGCACCACCAACGCAGTTAAATAACCGACCCAACGATGATGTGATGTGTATTGATTGACAGCATGTGTCGCTCTCGCATTTTTGCCTAAATCATTTTCTTGGTCATGACCAAAATGCACTAAATTTGTCCATTCGGATTCCGGAATGCGTAAAAATTTAGCATAGTTTCGCACATAACCTCGCATGAATGTCGCCGGAACGGCTGCATTCACAAATTGATTTTCTTCAAGACTTTTTAAGATTGATGGGCGTAATGCGATAGCTTCGGCGACCTCTTCCAAGGAAAGGTGTAATGCTTCTCGCGCGATACGAAATTTATCACCGAGTGTTATTTCTGGTGAATCGGTTTGGCATTCTTGTGTGTTCATAAATGAAAGGTTTTTTACTAAAATTTAACGGGTAAAGTTTAAGGTTGTCAGGCGTCTTTTGCAACTGTTATATAGCGTGATTCTGCGCCACGAGAGAATTTGTTAAGCATTTTGGGCGAAAAAATAAAGGCGGAAAATATGCTTGAAAAGAAGCGAATGAACAAGCAACAAAAACAGGGGAAAAATTCACCGTACTTTTTCGGTAATTTATCAGGCTATTTTGTGAATTGAGTGAATTTCTTTGCACGTTCTGGTGCGATCTTCTCAAGTGCGGTCAGATTTTCTTGGTAAATTTTCTGATCTTTTGCGGATAAGGCGCAGAGTGCCAAGTTTTCGTAAGTATCTGCTTGGTGATAATATTGCGGGCTATTTAATGCCTGTGTGAATTGTTTATAGGCCGCCTGATATTCTCCTTGTGCACACAAAAACGCACCGAAATTATTCAAGACATCCCCTTGTTTATCATCCAATTTAATGGCTGTTAAATACGCTTGTTTAGCGCGTGCCATATCCCCTTGTTGTTGATAAAAATAGGCTAACGCAGCGTGTACCAAAGCGTATTTAGGGGCATAAGAAAGGGCTTTATCCAAATTTAATTTCGCTTGGCTGCTGTTTTGTTGTTGTAAATAACCTAATGCCAGTTCTACACGGGCTTTTGCCGCCGCCTGTTTATCAAAATCGGATGTGTCGGAATGGCTGACGCAGGCAGAAAGTAAAAAAGGAAAAATAAAGATCGCAAAACGGTAAAAGATAAACTGAATAGGGCGCATAATTTTTCCTCTCTTACTTATCAACTCATTGAACTTGAACGGCAATCGCCTCGCCAAAGCGTTTTTTCTGTGCAGTACGTTTGGTCCGGTCAATCACATCACCGGCTAATTGCCCGCAGGCCGCATCAATGTCATCGCCACGGGTTTTGCGTACAATCACCGTTAAACCATATTCCATCAAGGTTTTTTGGAAACGGTCAATACGCGTGTTGGAGCTTTTCGCGTAAGGCGCTTCCGGGAACGGGTTCCATGGAATCAAATTGATTTTACACGGTGTATTTTTTAATACTTCCGCTAATTGATGGGCGTGTTCCACATGATCATTCACATGATCCAACATGACATATTCGATGGTCACTTTGCCATGGTTGGCGTTAGAAACGCTTAAATAGCGATTCACCGAATCAATCAAGGTTTTGATATTGTATTTTTTGTTTAGTGGCACGATTTCATCACGCAATTCATCGTTGGGTGCGTGCAAGGAAATCGCCAAGGCCACATCGATCATTTTGCTTAAATTATCAAGCGCCGGCACCACACCGGACGTGGATAATGTCACACGGCGTTTAGATAAACCGTAAGCGAAATCGTCCAACATGATTTCCATCGCCGGCACCACATTCGCCACATTCAACAATGGCTCGCCCATGCCCATCATTACCACATTGGTAATCGGACGTACGCCTGTCACCCCAAAATTGCCGATAATTTTTGATGCGCGCCAGACTTGCCCAATAATTTCTGACACCGTTAAATTGCGGTTGAAACCTTGTTGGGCGGTAGAACAAAACGTACAAGCCAATGCGCAACCAACCTGTGAAGAAACGCATAACGTGGCGCGATCCGCTTCCGGAATGTACACGGTTTCCACTTGCTGATCGCCGACCTGCATCGCCCATTTAATCGTGCCATCGGCAGAACGCTGTTCCACCGCCACTTCCGGCGCTTTAATTTCTGCCACGGACTTTAATTTTTCCCGTAATTTTTTGTTTAAATTGGTCATATTGTCGAAATTGTCTTCACCAAAATGGTAAATCCATTTCACCAACTGATCGGCGCGGAACGGTTTTTCACCTAATTCGGCAAAAAATTCACGCATCTGCGCACGGGTTAAATTCATTAAATTGACTTTTTTTGCCGGTTCGGCAACAGCTTGCGCTGATACTGTTTGTTCTGACATGGAGCCTCGTTATTACACATTACGGCGGATACCGAAATTCTGGTGATATTTTAAACAATAGAAAAAAATAAGGGTGCGATTGTACTGATTTCAGTTTGATTAATCTAGCGATTTTGTATGCGCCATACAAACACTCAGAAAAATGACCGCACTTTTACGCGTGATCAAGCTAGGCATTATCAATGGCAAAAGAGATCACCTCTTTAATGTGTTCTGCGCCCATGGCAATCATCAATAAGCGATCCACACCTAATGCGACACCCGAACAATTCGGAATGCCAGCCTGCAAGGCGGATAATAAGCGCGTATCAATGGCGCGTACAGGTAACCCCATTTTTTCTCGTTGCAGATTATCTTGTTGAAAGCGTCTTAATTGCTCGCGTGCATCAGACAATTCGTGGAAGCCGTTAGCGAGTTCCAATCCTTTATAATAAAACTCAAAGCGTTCTGCCACGCGCAAATCTTCTGAACTGATTTGCGCTAAAGCCGCCTGACTTGCCGGAAAATGATACACCACGACAGGCGCTTCCTGCCCAATTTGCGGCTCGACGACCACACTAAATAAAAATTGCAGTAAGGTGTCGCGATTCTCTTTTTCAGCATCAACCAACTGATATTTTTTCGCTTTTTCCACCAGTTCAGACATCTCGGCTGACAAGGGATCCAAACCGACATATTGTTGGAAAGCAAATTGATAACTCATGCTTTCTGCCGGCGGGCATTCCAAAATTTGTTGTAATAAATCATCCACTTCATTAATCAGACGATACATATCAAAGTGCGGTCGATACCACTCCAACATCGTAAATTCAGGGTTGTGTCGATTTCCTGCTTCCTCATTACGGAACACTTTGCCGATTTGAAATATCGGGCCGCTGCCTGCCGCCAGCAAGCGTTTCATGTGATATTCCGGGCTGGTGGAAAGCCATAGGGTTTTTGACTGTTCACCGAACGGTGAAATAAACTCCGTACTAAAGGTGGCGAGATGCACATCTGTGACACCAAATTCGCTTAACACCGGCGTTTCTACTTCCAATAAACCACGATCGGTAAAAAATCGGCGAATTTCTTCAATTAATTTTGCGCGAGTTAGCAAATTTTTAATGGAGGCGCTAGGTTGCCATTGTGTTTGTTCAAACATCGATATCCCTTTATTAAAGATAATTGCGAAAGTGTGATTGCGCATTTTAAAGCAAGTGAATCAAAATGCATAAACGAATCCTTTTTTCACCGCACTTTTATTGGTCTTTAGTTAAACCTTTGTTAATTACTTGTTATTTTAAAGACAAAAGATGAACAATTCGCGTCGTGCGTTAACTTTTTTGAGGTAGATCACAAAATCGTAACAAAGTTGAGAAAAAAGATTTTTATCATAAAAAATAATGGCAAAATGACCTTACCCTAACAGCGCCAAAGAGCGATTTGGTGTTTTTATTATTGTCATTTCTTTACTTGGAGGAATATCGTGCAAACTGTGAATGTTGATATCGCCATTGTTGGCGCCGGTGGCGGTGGTTTACGGGCGGCGATTGCTGCAGCGCAAGCTAATCCCAATCTTAAAATTGCGTTAGTCTCAAAAGTTTATCCAATGCGTAGCCACACGGTTGCGGCGGAAGGGGGGGCAGCGGCGGTCATTAAAGAGGAAGACTCTTATGACAAACACTTTCAGGACACCGTCGCAGGTGGTGACTGGCTTTGTGAACAAGACGTTGTCGAATATTTCGTGGAGCACTCACCGGTAGAAATGACCCAGCTTGAACGTTGGGGGTGTCCTTGGAGCCGTAAGGCAGATGGTGACGTAAACGTACGCCGTTTCGGTGGCATGAAAATCGAACGGACTTGGTTCGCCGCCGATAAAACCGGTTTCCACTTATTGCATACGCTCTTCCAAACTTCTATTCAATATCCGCAAATTGTACGTTTCGATGAACACTTCGTTCTTGATATTTTGGTGGATGATGGCCATGCTCGCGGTATGGTTGCCATGAACATGATGGAAGGTTCTTTAGTTCAAATTAATGCTAACGCCGTTGTAATCGCCACAGGTGGTGGTTGTCGCGCTTTCCGTTTCAACACGAATGGTGGCATTGTAACCGGAGACGGTTTATCAATGGCGTATCGCCATGGTGTGCCATTGCGCGACATGGAATTCGTGCAATATCACCCAACCGGCTTGCCGAATACCGGCATTTTAATGACTGAAGGTTGCCGTGGTGAGGGCGGTATTTTAGTCAATAAAGATGGCTATCGCTATTTACAAGACTACGGTTTGGGACCGGAAACGCCAATCGGTAAACCACAAAACAAATACATGGAATTAGGCCCGCGCGATAAAGTATCCCAAGCGTTCTGGCAAGAATGGCGCAAGGGCAATACCTTAAAAACCGCCAAAGGTGTGGATGTGGTGCATTTGGATTTACGTCATCTCGGTGAACAATATTTACATGAACGTTTACCATTCATTTGCGAACTCGCAAAAGCCTATGAAGGTGTGGATCCGGCGAAAGCGCCAATTCCTGTGCGTCCGGTCGTACACTACACCATGGGCGGTATCGAAGTGGATTTCAACAGCGAAACCCGAATTAAAGGCTTATTTGCCGTAGGTGAATGTGCTTCTTCCGGTTTACATGGTGCGAACCGTTTAGGTTCTAACTCCTTAGCCGAATTAGTGGTGTTAGGTCGCGTTGCCGGTGAATATGCGGCGCAACGTGCCGTCGAAGCCAAATCAGGCAACCAAAATGCGATTGATGCACAAGCGCAAGATGTCGTTAAACGCTTAAATGACTTATTCGCTCAAGAAGGCACGGAGTCTTGGTCTGAAATTCGTGATGAAATGGGTCAAGCCATGGAAGAAGGTTGCGGTATCTATCGTACGCAAGAAAGTATGCAACAAGCCGTTGATAAAATTGCCGAACTCAAAGAACGTTATAAACGCATTCATGTTTCTGACCGTTCCAGCGTGTTTAATACCAACTTATTATACACTGTTGAATTGGGTTACATTTTGGATGTGGCGCAGTCTATTGCGAACTCTGCGATTGAACGTAAAGAGTCTCGTGGCGCGCACCAACGTTTGGATTACACCGAACGTGATGATGTGAACTACTTGAAACATACCTTGGCGTTCTATAACGAAAACGGTGCGCCACGCATTGAATACAGCCCAGTGAAAATCACGAAATCACAGCCGGCAAAACGTGTTTACGGTGCGGAAGCCGAAGCAGCAGAAGCAGCCGCCAAAGCAAAAGAACAAGCTCAAGCGGGTAAGGAGTAATTATATGGCCGAACAATCAATCATGAACGTTGAAATTCTACGTTACAATCCGGAAGTTGACAAAGAGCCACACTTGAAAACTTATCAAGTGCCTTATGACAGCCAAACATCCTTACTTGACGCTTTAGGTTACATTAAAGATAAACTTGAACCAGAACTTTCTTATCGCTGGTCATGCCGTATGGCGATTTGTGGTTCTTGCGGCATGATGGTAAATAACATTCCGAAATTGGCGTGCAAAACTTTCTTGCGTGACTATAGTGGTCATATGCGTATTGAAGCCTTAGCCAACTTCCCGATTGAGCGCGACTTGATCGTGGACTTGAGCCACTTCATCGAAAGCTTAGAAGCCATCAAACCTTATGTGATTGGTAACAAAGCGCCAGAGTTAGATGGCAAACCGCATCCGTCTAAAGAATTAGCGAAAAGTCGTACTAAACAAACCCCGGCACAATTGGAAAAATATCGCCAATTCTCTATGTGTATCAACTGTGGTTTATGTTATGCCGCCTGTCCACAATTCGGTTTAAACCCGGAATTCGTTGGTCCAGCCGTATTAACCTTAGGTCATCGTTATAACTTAGATAACCGCGACCACGGTAAAGCAGAACGGATGAAAATCATGAATGGTGAAAATGGCGTTTGGTCTTGTACCTTCGTAGGTGCCTGTTCCGAAGTGTGTCCAAAACATGTAGGCCCGGCAACCGCCATTAACCAAGGCAAATTAGAAAGTGCCAAAGATTATCTCATTTCCATGCTTAAACCGAAGGCGTAAGGGGAAAGATTATGACAACAACAGTAAGTAAACGTAAAAAATACGTTCGTGAAATTACGCCGACTTGGTGGAAAAGTTGGGATTTCTACAAATTCTACATGCTACGTGAAGCGACTGCCGTGCCAACCGTTTGGTTCAGCTTAGTATTGCTTTACGGTGTGATTTGTTTAGGTAAAGCAGATGGATTTGTCATGAATTTCATTCCGTTCCTACAAAATCCAATTGTCGTGATTCTTAACATCATTTCATTAGCGGCTTTATTGCTCCATGCCGTCACCTTATTTGATATGACAGGCGAAGTAATGTCAGGCACCACCGGTTTGCCGGCAAAACTCATTAAAAATGCTTTACGTGGCGCGTTTGTCGCCGTCACCGTATTGGCTTTAGTGTTAGTCTTTATCTAGGGGGAAGTTATGGTTAATCAAAATCCAAAACGTTCAAACGAACCACCTGTCTGGTTAATGTTCAGTGCGGGTGGCATGGTAAGTGCTTTGGCTTTCCCGGTGTTAATTCTTATTCTCGGCTTACTATTGCCTTTCGGTATCGTTAGTCCGGAGAATATCATTGCCTTTGCCCATCATTGGATAGGGAAATTAGTGATTCTAGCCCTAACCATTTTCCCAATGTGGGCAGGCTTACACCGTGTCCACCACGGTATGCACGACATCAAAGTCCATGTACCGGCCGGCGGATTTATTTTCTACGGCTTAGCGACACTTTATAGCGTCATCGTGCTATTTGCCGTGTTCAACTTATAATGTCTCATCCTTAATGAAAAACTCCCGTCATCGGGAGTTTTTTGTTTCTACCTATTTCACAGCACGACATAAAGTCAAAGGCTATCTTGCGCAAGTGAATGGTGATAAAAGCGATCTGTCCAAATTTTGAAATTCAGACCACAGTGCGGTCATTTTTAAATCTAAAATAGAGTAGTGTGTCAGTTTCTTTCTCTCCTTGTGTTTACTTCATCACTTTGAATATCTCACATTTACCTACTATTAGGTAATATATCGCCTTTTTAAATCCGATATAATTAGTCAGGTATTTTACTTGAATCGTAAAATCTCAATGTGTCTGACACAAATTATTAAGTTATCAATATTTTATTTTCTCAAGGAGTGATCAAATGGGACAGTACAAAAAGTTCTGGTACCTGTTAGTCGCCGTATTAATAGGGGCATTCTCTATTCTCGGTTACTACGGATTTGAAATCTACCGTGAAGCGCCACCGATTCCAAAACAATATGTGACGGAAAAAGGCGAACCGGTGATTACACATGACGATATTTTACACGGGCAAACCGCATGGCAAACCACCGGTGGTATGCAATTGGGTTCTGTTTGGGGCCATGGTGCCTACCAAGCACCGGACTGGACCGCTGACTGGTTACATCGCGAGTTAACCAACTGGTTAGATATTGTTGCAAATCAAGAGTACGGTAAAAACTTTGCCGACTTAAATGATGACCAACAAACCCTCTTAAAAAGCCGTTTAACTAAAGAATATCGCGGCAGTAAAGTTGACGAAAACGGCACTGTTGTGCTTTCCGCTAATCGTCTAGCCGCCATGGATAAAACGGCGCAATACTATATTTCTTTATATGGTGATGATCCTGCGAGCAAAGTAACGCGTGAACACTTCGCCATGAAAGACAATACGTTGCCAAGCTTGGAAGCGCGTAAAGATTTAGCGAAATTCTTCTTCTGGACAGCATGGACTGCCTCTGCAGAACGTCCTAATACCCATGCGACGTACACCAACAACTGGCCGCATGAGCCGTTAATCAATAACGTGCCAACACCGGAAAACGTCATTTGGTCTATCGCGAGCGTTGTTTTCCTTATTGCCGGTATCGGTTTTGTGGTGTGGATTTGGTCATTTAAACGTCGTGAAGATGAAAAAGATCCTGTTGCACCGGAAGTTGACCCGTTAACCAAATTGCAATTAACGCCATCACAAAAAGCCTTAGGTAAATACTTGTTTACCGTACTTGCGCTTTTCTTTGTACAAGTGAATTTAGGGGCGATTGTGGCTCACTACACGGTTGAAGGTCAGGAATTCTATGGTTTAGATATTTCCCAATATCTTCCATACTCCTTGGTGCGTACTTGGCACATTCAAGCAGCATTATTCTGGATCGCCATGGCATTCTTGGCAGGTGGTTTATTCCTTGCGCCGATTATCAACGGCGGTAAAGATCCGAAATACCAAAAACTTGGCGTAGATATTCTCTTCTGGGCGTTAGTCGTCTTGGTTGTTGGCTCCTTCACCGGTAGCTATTTGGCCATCGCGCACATCATCCCTGAAGAATGGAGCTTCTTATTCGGTCACCAAGGTTATGAATTCATCGACCTAGGTCGTTTCTGGCAAGCCGTGAAATTTGGCGGTATCTTGTTCTGGTTAGTGTTAATGCTACGCGGCACCGTGAATGCGTTCAAACAACCTGGCGACAAAAACCTACTTGCCTTGTTCTTCGCCTCCGTTATCGCTATCGGCTTATTCTATGGCCCGGCATTATTCTACGGCGAACACACACACTTATCCGTAATGGAATACTGGCGTTGGTGGGTAGTTCACCTTTGGGTAGAGGGCTTCTTTGAAGTATTCTCCGTGGCGGCACTCTCTTTCATCTTCGTCAGTTTAGGTTTGGTTTCTCGCCGAACAGCAACTGTGGCAACTATCACCGAAGCGGCATTGTTCTTAATCGGCGGTATTCCGGGAACCTTCCACCACTTATACTTCTCCGGTGCGACAACGCCTATTATTGCAGTGGGTGCGTCATTCTCCGCACTTGAAGTTGTACCATTAGTGTTACTTGGCCACGAAGCGTGGGAACACTGGGCAATGAAACAAAAAGCGTCGTGGATGGAACGCTTAAAATGGCCTATTTACTGTTTCGTTGCTGTTGCCTTCTGGAATATGTTGGGTGCAGGTGTATTCGGTTTCTTAATCAATCCACCAATTTCTCTCTACTATATCCAAGGGTTAAACACCACCGCAGTACACGCCCACGCGGCATTGTTCGGGGTATATGGTTTCTTGGCATTAGGTTTCGTGTTCTTAATCGCACGTTACTTACGTCCAAATACACCATTCAACGACAAATTGATGAAATGGGGCTTCTGGTTGCTTAACAGCGGTTTGATTTTAATGATCGTCTCTAGCCTATTACCAATCGGTATCATTCAAGGTTATGCGAGTATCTCTGAAGGCTTATGGTATGCCCGTAGCGAAGACTTCATGCAACAACCGTTATTTGACACCTTACGCTGGGTGCGTTTAGTGGGTGACATCGTATTCATCTTCGGTGCGCTTGCATTCTTCTGGCAAATTTTCACCATGGTTTTCTTCAAACCAAAACGCATTGCTAACTAATCGACAAAACGGAAGTTAGCCAATAAACAAAGACCGATAGTTTTCACGCTATCGGTCTTTTATTTACCCCTCGTCGCGTGCAACTTGTTGCACGAATAAACCCCTCATGGAACGTTATTTACCTCTTTTGGGCACTCGCGATTTCGTGCAACAAGTTGCACGCTACGATTTATGATTTTCTGGTAGTGTGCATCTTGATGCACGATCAAATCACGCACGGAACGAAATAAAGTGCGGTGATTTTTGCGTGTGTTTTTTTAAACAATGTATTATCAACCGTCAAGAATGTTGTTCATTTCGTGCAACAAGTTGCACGCTACAATTT
>NZ_KE952604.1:194275-209176 GCF_000466335.1 Aggregatibacter sp. oral taxon 458 str. W10330
CACGGAACGAAATAAAGTGCGGTGATTTTTGCGTATGTTTTTTCAACCAACGTATTATCAACCGTCAAGAGCGTTATTCATTTCGTGCAACAAGTTGCACGCTACGATTTATGATTTTCTGGTAGTGTGCATCTTGATGCACGACTAAGCCACGCACGGAACGAAATAAAGTGCGGTGATTTTTAGAGGTATTTTTCAACCAACGTATTATCAACCGTCAAGAGTGTTGTTCATTTCGTGCAACGCGTTGCACGCTACGATTCAACTAATAAACAAAGACCGAGAGTTTTTACACTATCGGTCTTTTGTTATCGAGGAAATACGGTCAAAAACGACCGCACTTTCATTAAAGATTCCGCAATTTATTAGAATAGAGTACCAGGCAAAGCGCAATCACCATAATCAAAATTGCCCCGGCAAATAGGATGGTATCAACGGAGCTTTCGTGGTTGACGATAATCAAGCGCAACATCGCTGTTATCCCGGCGTAAATAAAATAGCGCAGCGGGAAATGATAGCCGCTTTTAAAATATTGCACGATTAAGCCGATAAACCCGAAATACAAGAAAAACATAACCGCTTGTTCCGCAACGTCGTAAGGCACTACGCTGGAGGTGTTTAACACCATCATCGCCAGTGAATACGTGATTTTAGCCAGCGCGATGATCAACACTACAGCTAAGGCAATTAATGCACTGCAGAGCACGATTTTGAGGATACCGGTAACAACTTTAGGTAATTTTTCTAAGGATTGAGATTCTTCCATAATAGACTTCCTAATGAAATGAGGTGAGTAAAAACGCTGCATTCTAATGCAAGATGAAGAGAGGGTAAATAGTGTTGTAAAGGCTTCCTAAAAAATAAACCTATCTCCTTTCGTTTACGCTGCGTGAAAAGCGCACTACAATAATCGTTTAATCTCCCTTCTTTTTTTAAGGAATCTCATGCGCTACATTCTCATCGCATTATTTTTATGGAGCAGCTCTTTTGTCGCCGGTAAATACACCTACACCATGTTGGATCCGGTGTTGATGGTGCAATTGCGTTTATTGATTGCCACCATCATTGTGCTGCCGATGTTTATGCGTGTTTGGAAGCGCATTCCGAAAGGCTTACGTCCGCAAGTGTGGTGGTTGGGATTATTAAATTATCCGGTGATCTTTCTATTGCAATTTATTGGTTTAAGCCACACTTCGGCATCCAGTGCCTCAACGATGTTAGGGTTAGAGCCCTTCTTGGTGGTGCTGATTGGGCATTTTTTCTTTGGCGACAAAGCCCAAACCCATCACTGGATCTTTGGTTTAGTGGCGTTTATTGGGGTCGCCTTGTTAATTTATGGTGGTGAAGAAACGGGCAATATCAGCCTATTTGGCTGTAGCTTGGTGCTGATTGCTGGGGTTGTTTTTGCTTCGTGTTTGCGTTGGACGCAAAAAGTCATCGTACAGCTCACGGCGCAAGTTTACACCACCAGTAGCATTGTGTTTGGCACGATAACTTGCCTTCCTTTCACCCTTTGGCTGACGGAAAGCTGGCAAATTCATTGGAATTGGCAAGGTATCGCAGGGTTACTTTATATTGGCGTTGGTTGTAGCTGGTTGGCGTATTATTTATGGAATAAGGGAATTAATAGCGTCGATTCCAATTTAGCAGGCATTTTGGTTTCACTCGAACCGGTATTTGCGATTTTGTTGGCGGTATTACTGTTAGGCGAGCATATCAGCCCACTGTCTTGGTTGGGGATTTTGGCGGTTATTGCGACCACATTAATTTCCAGTGTGTATCCGCGTTTAATTCGGCGAGCGAGTTAAAATCGCGGTAAAAATGAACCGCACTTGAGCGTCTCTTCAAAGTGCGGTTTGTTTTTTGCGTATTTTTAAGCGATTCTGCCTAGAGGGCATTAGTATTTGACGACATGACCGTAGCCTTCAAGAATGGCTTTTATGTGTTCAAGCGATTCTTTTGTTGGGGGTTTTACGTCTTCCAATTCATATTTTTCGCCCATTGCCGCCCATTTATGTGCGCCAAGGCGGTGATAAGGAAGGAGTTCTACTTTTTCAATGTTTGTCATGCCTTCGATAAATTGACCGAGTAAATGTACGTCATGGTCAGAATCTGTATAGCCCGGCACGACCACGTAGCGAATCCAAACCGGTTGGTTACGTTTTTGCAAATATTTGGCAAATTCAAGCGTGCGTTTGTTCGGTACGCCAATCAGATTTTGATGCACTTGATCGTTGAGTTCTTTCAAATCAAGCAAAACCAGATCCGTCACATCAATGAGTTCATCAATCACATGATCGTAATGACGCACAAAACCGTTGGTATCTAAGCAGGTGCTAATGCCTTCTTGTTTGCAGGCGCGAAACCAATCACGCACGAACTCTGCTTGCAAAATCGCTTCACCGCCGGATGCGGTCACACCGCCGCCTGAAGCATTCATAAAATGACGATAGCTGACCACTTCTTTCATCAGTTCTTCCACCGTAATTTCTTTGCCACCATGGACATCCCAAGTATCGCGGTTATGACAATACTTACAGCGCATTAAGCAGCCTTGTAAAAACAGAATAAAACGAATGCCCGGGCCGTCAACGGTGCCACAGGATTCATAAGAGTGGATTCTTCCTACAACTGACATTATATCTCCGGTATTATTTACAGGACTCATTAATAAATACATCATCATCTACAATATAAATAGATGCTAAATTTATATCAATAAACGACAATAAGGCTTTTTCTCTGTTACCGTAAACATTTAACAAATGTCTACACCTATTAGGTATTTCATTATATGATGTAACCAATAAAAGTTCTTTAATTTCTTTAGCATTTTTATCATCAGAAAAAAGAAATTGTATCCGTTCAAATGTAATCATGGATAGATTTATATTGCTAGCCATTATAAATAAAAACACAACATACCTAAAAAACCGATATACACTCGTTTTCTTACCCCTCATTAATCTTTGAAATTCAATTAGATAAGAATACAAAAGAAAGATATTCAATAAAAAAACAACAAATGCAACTTGAATAATTAAAGAAACTGCAAATACAACATTCTCAAAATTAGGAAAATGCCCAGATGAATAGCCAACAACATCAATGACTGTTGTATTAATATTAGAACCTATAAAAGATTTTGATAAAGGGTAAAAAATAAAAACTGTTAAAAAAGTTATAACCTTACTCAACAATGAAAAATTAATATGCTTATTTATATTATGTCTTACACTACCCCTTCTAACTTCGAACCATCGCATATGAAAAGAATAAAAAGATATGAAAAGCAATAATAGCACGGGAGTTAATATATCTAGAATTTCATTATTGACATTTAACTCATCAGGGAGAAATAACAATGCACCAATGTAAGGAAGTTGAAATTGATTTCCATACCAGAACAGAATAAGTATCAATACTAAAAAAGGAATAGATAATGAAGGTTTCTTTCTAAAAGTCTGATACATCTTATAAATATAAGAGTGGATTCTTCCTACAACTGACATATGTTCCTCAATAATGTGTCATGTGATTCGTTAAAAGTGCGGTCGTTTTTGTAAATGTTTTTAATGACCTAGAAATGTTTACAAAATTGGGATATCCCTAAAAAAAATCAGACCGCTTACCTTACGGCAAGCGGCTGAAATATTAACACAGTTTTATCACCAAATTACATGGATTGTGTAAATGTACGGGTGATAACGTCTTGTTGTTGTTCTTTGGTTAATGAGTTAAAACGTACGGCATAACCGGAAACGCGAATGGTTAATTGCGGATATTTTTCCGGATTTTCCATCGCATCTAACAACATTTCACGGTTCATGACGTTGACGTTCAAGTGTTGACCGCCTTCTACTTCCGCTTCATGGTGGAAGTAACCGTCCATCAAACCTGCCAAGTTACGTTTTTGCGCTTCGTATTCTTTACCTAATGCATTTGGCACGATAGAGAAGGTATAAGAAATACCATCTTTCGCGTAAGCAAATGGGAGTTTAGCTACAGACGTTAAAGACGCTACCGCACCTTTTTGGTCACGACCGTGCATTGGGTTTGCACCCGGTCCGAATGGTGCACCGGCACGACGACCATCCGGGGTATTACCGGTTTTCTTACCATACACCACGTTAGACGTGATAGTTAGTACAGATTGTGTTGGCGTTGCATTGCGATATGTTTTGTGCGTTTGAATTTTCTTCATGAAACGTTCAACAAGATCACAAGCAATGTCATCTACGCGAGGGTCGTTGTTACCAAATTGTGGATATTCACCTTCGATTTCGAAGTCGGTTGCCACGTTAGAAGCTACAACATTACCGTTTTTATCTTTGATGTCGCCACGAATTGGTTTTACTTTCGCGTATTTGATTGCAGCTAAAGAGTCGGCTGCAACGGAAAGCCCTGCGATACCGCAAGCCATAGTGCGGTAAACATCACGATCATGGAATGCCATTAATGCGGCTTCATAAGCATATTTGTCATGCATGAAGTGGATGATGTTTAATGCAGTCACATATTGTGTTGCTAACCAATCCATGAAACTGTCCATGCGGGTCATTACGGTATCGAAATCAAGCACTTCATCTTTGATTGGTTCGGTTTTTGGACCAACTTGCATACCGTTTTTCTCATCGATACCACCGTTGATTGCGTATAACAAGGTTTTTGCTAAGTTCGCGCGGGCACCGAAGAATTGCATTTGTTTACCCACCACCATTGGGGATACACAACAAGCAATCGCATAGTCATCGCTGTTGAAATCCGGACGCATTAAGTCATCGTTTTCATACTGTACGGAGGAAGTATCAATAGACACTTTGGCACAGTAACGTTTGAATGCTTCAGGTAATTTTTCAGACCAAAGGATAGTTAAGTTTGGTTCCGGAGATGGGCCCATAGTGTAAAGGGTATGTAAAATACGGAAGCTGTTTTTGGTCACTAATGTGCGACCGTCTAAGCCCATACCACCAAGGGTTTCGGTTGCCCACATTGGGTCACCGGAGAACAATTGATCGTATTCAGGTGTACGTAAGAAACGCACCATACGAAGTTTCATGACTAAGTGGTCGATTAATTCTTGTGCTTCTTGTTCGGTAATTTTGCCGTTTTTCAAATCACGTTCGATATAAATATCTAAGAAGGAAGAAATACGACCGAAAGACATTGCGGCACCGTTTTGTGATTTCACCGCTGCTAAGTAAGCAAAGTAAGTCCATTGAACCGCTTCTTGTGCGTTGGTCGCAGGGTTAGAAATATCGAAACCATAAGAGGCAGCCATTTCTTTCATTTTGCCTAATGCACGATGTTGTTCGGCAATTTCTTCACGCAACTGAATAGTCGCTTGAATGTCTTCACCACGTTCTAATTTAGGTTGAAGTGAGTCGAATTGTTTTTTCTTATCTGCCATTAAGTAGTCGATACCGTAAACGGCTAAACGACGATAGTCACCGATAATACGACCACGACCGTAAGCATCCGGTAAGCCGGTTAACACACCTGATTTACGGCAACGAAGAATATCCGGTGTATAAACATCGAACACACCTTGGTTATGGGTTTTACGATATTCGGTGAAAATATGTTCTACTTCTGGATCTAATTGACGACCGTAAACTTCGCAAGAGCCTTTAACCATTTTGATACCGCCGAATGGCATAATGGCACGTTTTAATGGGGCATCAGTTTGAAGACCAACGATTTTTTCTAATTCTTTGTTGATATAGCCAGGTTTGTGAGAAGTGATGGTTGATGGGTTATCTGTGTCAAAATCTAACGGCTCGTGCGTTTTGTTTTCAATTTTGATGCCTTCCATGACTTTATCCCACAACGCAGTTGTTGCAGGGGTTGCATCGGCTAAGAAAGATTCGTCACCTTCATACGGTGTATAGTTTTTTTGGATAAAGTCACGCACGTTGACTTCATTTTGCCAGTCACCACCGACAAAACCTTCCCAAGCCTTTTGTTGAGCTTCTGTTAATTGAGTCATAACATTCCTCTTTTAGATTATTGATAAAAATAAACCTGTTTAAGAAGGAAACAAACAACTTGTGTTTCCTTCCTTTTGTGAACCGATTAATGAGGTCGGTTGATTGACCATAAGGCCAATCCAATACAACAACCACCGCCAACAATGTTCCCCAATGTCACCGGAATTAAATTTTTCACGATAAAGTGATAAAGATTTAAATCTGTGAACTGCTGAGAATCCATATTAATGGCTTGCCAAAATTCCGGGACGCTAAAGTGTGCAGTAACGATACCCATTGGGATCATAAACATATTCGCCACACTGTGCTCGAATCCTGACGCAACAAACAAAGCAATCGGTAAAATCATAATAAATGCTTTATCTGTTAATGTTTTTCCTGCGTAGCTCATCCAAATGGCAATACACACCATTACATTACACAATATCCCCAAACAAAAAGCTTCAAACCATGTGTGGTGAATTTTATGTTGAGCGGTCGCTAAAATGGTGAGTCCCCACTGGCCATTGGCAGCCATTGTCTGACCTGCAAACCAAATAAGAAAGACAATAAAAAGTGCGCCGACGAAATTACCGAAATAAACCACAATCCAATTTCGCAGCATTTGAAAAGTATTAATTCGTCCGCTTGCACGGGCGACAGTTGTCATGGTTGATGAGGTGAATAATTCAGAGCCACAAACCACGACCATAATCACACCAAGAGAGAATACAATTCCGCCGACCAGTTTGGTTAACCCCCACGAAGCACCAACATTTCCTGTTTGTGTTGTGGTGTAAAAAACAAACGCTAAAGCAATAAACGCACCCGCCGGAATGGCAGAGAAAAAGGATAAAATCTGTTTCTTAGTGGCCTTATAAACGCCGACATCTTCGCCAATTTGGCTCATTCCCGCTGGAGAGACCATACACGTTGTTTTGGACGTTTCGGTATTCATTTCAGAATTCCCTTTCATTATTTGACCCCTAAATATCGCCGTTCACAACGCTGTATTACAAGAAAAGACCTAGAAACTTAAAAAAATTTGAAAATTTATAAGTTTTGTTAATTATATTTTCTTTCCCCCGCAAAGTAAAAATATTTCTCCTTTTTAATGCAAAAATATTGTTCTTTGTCAATAATTAGATCGGTGTAATAAAAGGCCTTTCTCGACAACATCAAAGATGGCCTGATAAATTGCTATTTTAGCGGTTTTCTGTTAAAAAGTGCGGTCACAAAACGCAATATTTTTTAAGGAGAAAATCATGGCAGCAGAAACCATTTTCAGCAAAATTATCCGCAAAGAAATTCCTGCGAATATCGTGTATCAAGATGAACTTGTCACCGCCTTTCGCGATATTGCACCACAAGCCAAAACCCATATTTTAATCATTCCAAACAAGCTCATTCCAACCGTAAACGATGTGACCGAACAAGATGAAGTGACCTTAGGTCGTCTGTTCACGGTTGCCGCCAAACTCGCCACACAAGAAGGCATTGCGCAAGACGGTTATCGTTTGATTGTCAACTGCAACAAACACGGCGGACAAGAAGTGTTCCATTTACATATGCATCTCGTTGGCGGTGAGCCTTTAGGAAAAATGTTGGATAAATAATGAAAAAGTCTATTTCTCTTTTTTTTGTGACCGCACTTTTAGCGGGATGTAGCGCAAAGGTGCCGACCTTATTAAACACGCAAAGCCCGATTTTAAACATTGAAGCCCCGGCGGCAGAAAGACTGGAAGCGGGTGTGGAGAGCGACAGTGCGTGGGTCAAAAATAAAACCGAACAGCCGGTCAACTTGGCTTATCGCTTGTTTTGGTATGACAAACACGGCGTGACCGTGACGGCTGAAGAGCCTGCTATTTGGGATAGGTTGGCATTGCAACCGCTACAAAAACAACCGCTCACATTGGCTCGACCAACGGCGGATAGCGTCAATTACCGCTTATATCTTCGCTTGAACTAAAATGTCTACACTATTTATTGACTTAGCCGGTTACGAGCTGGAACAAGAAGAAACTGAATTATTGGAACACCCGCTCGTGGCGGGATTGATCCTCTTTACGCGTAATTTTCACGACCGTGCGCAATTACAAGCATTGATTCAATCTGTGCGACAAAAGGTGAAAAAGCCCTTGTTGATTACAGTGGATCAAGAAGGTGGCAGAGTACAGCGTTTTCGTGACGGCTTCACCCAACTTCCTGCAATGCAGGCGTTTTCCGCACTGATTGAAGATCCTATTGAACAACGGAAGATGGCATTTGAAGCCGGCTGGCAAATGGCGGCAGAGATGACCGCACTTGATATCGATTTGAGCTTTGCGCCGGTGTTGGATCTTGGACATCAATGTAAAGCCATCGGCGATCGCAGTTTTGGTTGCGAAGTAAAAAGTGCGGTGGATTTAGCCGGCAATTTTATTCGCGGTATGCATCAAGCCGGCATGGCTGCAACGGGAAAACACTTTCCGGGGCATGGCCATGTGATTGCTGATTCTCATTTAGAGACACCTTATGACGATCGTAGTCAGGAAACTATTTTCAGTCAGGATATTCAGCCGTTCCAACAACTTATCGAACAAAATCTGCTGCAAGCCATTATGCCGGCCCATGTGATTTATTCGCAATGTGACAACCAACCGGCAAGCGGCTCCAAATATTGGTTACAAGACATTTTGCGTGCTCAACTGAATTTCAACGGCGCCATTTTCTCTGATGATCTCGGCATGAAAGGGGCGGGATTCATGGGCGATTTTGTGGCGCGTAGCGAACAGGCGCTTAATGCAGGTTGCGATTTGTTGTTACTTTGTAATGAGCGGGACGGTGTGATCCAAGTTTTAGACAATTTAAAACTCTCAGAAAAACAATCGTGCTTTTTGTTGCGTCAACAACGCTTACAAAGCCTATTCAAACGCAAAAATCTTATTTGGACTGAATTAGAGAGAGCTCCCCGTTGGTTAGAAAACCGTCAAAAACTGACCGCACTTCAACAGCAATGGTTGGCAGCGAAAAATTAATATGATGCAATGTGAACATTATCAACGAGGCGATTGTCGTTCTTGTCAATGGTTGGAACTGCCGTATTCTGTTCAACTAGAACAGAAAACCGTTCACTTGCAACAGCAGCTGCACGGTTTAGATACGTCTCATTTGATTTGGTTTGCCCCTTTTCAATCTTCCCAAGAAGGGTTTCGCAACAAAGCTAAAATGGTGGTGAGTGGTGCCGTCGAACGCCCCATTTTGGGGATTCTACCGGATCCGCGAGATCCACAAAGTGCGGTGGATTTATGCGATTGCCCACTTTATCCACAACGTTTTCAAGCTATCTTTCCTCTTCTTAAAGATTTCATCGCACGCGCAGGCCTTGTGCCGTATAACGTGGCAAAGCAAAAAGGCGAATTGAAACATCTTTTATTGACAGAAAGCCAACACAGCCACCAACTAATGTTGCGCTTTGTGTTACGTTCGGAAGCCAAATTGCCGTTGATTCAACGAGAATTGGCGGGTTTGCGTCAGAAATTGCCAAAACTTACCGTCATTAGCGTGAATATTCAGCCGCAAAATGCCGCGATTTTAGAAGGTGAAAAAGAGATTTTCCTGACGGAACAACACACTCTGCCCGAAAGGTTTAATCAGATTCCGCTTTTTATTCGCCCACAAGGCTTTTTTCAAACGAATCCGTCGGTTGCTGAAGGGTTATACGGCACGGCACAACAATGGATAAAAGACCTGCCCATTCGTCAACTTTGGGATTTGTTCTGTGGTGTAGGGGGCTTTGGGCTACATTGCTTAAAAGCCTTGCAAACGCAGAACCCGGAACAACAAATTCACCTCACCGGTATTGAAATCTCCGCTTCTGCCATTGCCGCTGCGAAACTATCAGCACAACAACTCGGCTTGGAAGCGCAGGTTCATTTTCAGTCGTTAGATGCGGCAAATTTTGCCTTGGCACAAGCCGAAAAACCGGATTTGGTGATCGTCAACCCTCCTCGCCGAGGCATTGGTCAATCGCTCGCCGAATTTCTCAATGAAATGCGACCGCACTTTATTTTGTATTCCAGCTGTAACGCCGAAACCATGGGTAAAGACTTGCGATCTTTGACCCATTATCAACTGGAAAAAATTCAACTGTTCGATATGTTTCCACATACCGTGCATTATGAAGTGTTGGTGTTGTTGCGATTAGCCGTGTGATGCCGAATTTTTATATTCAGCGAGCAAGCGTTGGATGAGTTTTGTATTTGCCGGCGGAAATTGTTCCATATCCAATTCCTCTTGTTCCAGCCAAAAACCTTCTTGTCCTTCACGGCCAAAAGGTTCGCCTAGCCATTCATCCACTAAGTAGAAATAAAAATTCAGAATTTTTGTTGGATATTCAAAGGTAAAACGTTCAAACAATGTGGCATGAGAAACCAAAATACCGACTTCTTCCTCTAATTCTCGTTTTAACGCTTGTTCCGGCGTTTCATTGGGTGCGACTTTTCCGCCGGGAAACTCCAGCGATTGCGCAAAGTCTTGACCTTCTAATCGTCGGGTGAGATAAATTTGTCCGAATTCGTTACGAATAATGCCGGCAGCAACTTGTATGACCGGTTTTTCCATGCTTTTCTCCGTGTTTGCCTATATGGTCATTTCCGCATAACAAACGCCCCCATTGAGGGACGGGGGCGCTTTAGATGAGTTATGCGTTTGTCGGGTAATCCCACCAAATATCGAATAGTTCGCTGATTTCAATTTGTTGTAAACCATTTTGGCTTAACCAATTTTTCACTAATTCTTGATGCTTGGCATCACATTTACCGATTTTTTCTAAGCAAACCAAGCCTTCCCAGTGTAAATAGCCACTGCCTTCATAGGCTAATCCATTCGGTTGAATAACTTCAGCGATGAAGCGGTCAACAGTGCTGTCGATTTGTTCTACAGAGGTGCCTTCAGCAAATTGCCACTTCACTAAAAAGCCTAATTCTTGGAATTCGGCAAGGTGCATTTTTTTGCGTTGTCTTTGGTTACGTTTGATCGCCATAATGTGTTTCCTTTATGTTACGGTTTGATGAAATATAAATCCCACACACCATGTCCTAGGCGTTGACCGCGTTGTTCAAACTTGGTCAACGGACGAAAATCAGGACGTGGAATATAGTCGTTGCTGGCAGAGGTGTTACGCAACTGCGGATATTGCTGCAACACCGCCAACATCTGTTCAGCATAATCTTGCCAGTCAGTTGCCATGTGAATGAATGCGCCGGCTTGCAATTTAGTTAATAAGTGATCAATAAAGTGCGGTTGTACGATACGGCGTTTGTGGTGTCTGGCTTTGTGCCACGGATCCGGAAAGAACAATTGCAAACCGCCAAGGCTTTGGTCGGCAATGCTGTCACGTAGAATTTCGGTGGCATCATGACAAATGACGCGTAGGTTCGTTACGCCTTTTTCTACCGCATAGGCAATGCAAGCGCCAACGCCCGGCGTGTGTACTTCAATGCCTAAGTAATTTTTATCAGGATTTTGTGCCGCCATTTCCACCAACGAACTGCCCATGCCGAAGCCAATTTCCAAAATCACAGGATTCTCATTTCCATAAATACGTTTAAAATCAAATGGCTGCGGTTGATAGTCCAAGCCGAGAGCCGCCCAGTTTTGGTTCATGGCGTTTTTTTGATAATCGCTTAAGCGACCTGTGCGTAGCACAAAACTGCGTACTTTTCTTTTGTAACGACCATCGGAGGTAAATTCGGCGGATTCAACGGTTTTGCGTTTTTGATCAGCAAAAGTCGTTGGGAGTTGTTCTTGAGATTGTGTGTCTAACATGAAATTTTGTGATTTATGGGATAACGAAAATAGAATGTTCTAAAAAGTCGCTGCTGATTATAGGCGGTTTCCTTACCCTTGGCAATTTCGGTACCGGGAATCAACAAGCCCTTGGCTTTATGCTAAACTTTGACGACTTTCATTTGGTGTAATTTGGAAAAAACTCACAAAATCCACCGCACTTTATATTACATAATTCGGTATTGAATAATTAGAACGTTATGCTGGCTCAATCCACTCCCCATGCGCCTTTTGCGCAGTCTGTATTAACATGGTATGCCAAGTTCGGGCGGAAAAATTTGCCGTGGCAACAAAATAAAACCTTATACGGCGTTTGGTTGTCAGAAGTGATGCTGCAGCAAACGCAGGTGGCGACGGTCATTCCGTATTTTGAGCGTTTTGTTAAAACGTTTCCTAATTTGACCGCACTTGCTGATGCGCCGTTAGATGAGGTGCTGCATTTGTGGACGGGCTTGGGTTATTACGCGCGGGCGCGAAATTTGCATAAAGCCGCGCAAATCATGCGAGATCAATATGGCGGTGTGTTTCCGACAGAATTTGAACAAGTCTGGGCATTGCCCGGTGTGGGGCGAAGCACGGCGGGGGCAGTGTTATCTTCTTGTTTGAATGCGCCTTATGCTATTTTGGATGGCAATGTGAAACGCGTATTAGCCCGTTATTTCGCTGTGAGTGGCTGGCCGGGAGAGAAGAAAACGGAGGAGCGTTTGTGGCAGCTGACGGGTGAAGTAACGCCAAATGATCAGGTGGCGGATTTTAATCAGGCAATGATGGATCTTGGCGCAATGGTATGCACCCGTTCTAAACCCAAATGTAGCCTTTGTCCGTTACAGTTAACTTGTCGAGCCAATGCTGAACAAAATTGGCAGGCGTATCCGGGGAAAAAGCCGAAGAAAGTATTGCCGGTGCGGGAAAGTTATTTTTTGCTGTTGGAAAAAGACGGTAAAGTTGCATTAGAGCAACGGGAAAATAGCGGTTTGTGGGGCGGGTTGTATTGTTTCCCACAATTTACTGAAAAGCAGGCGTTGTTAGCCTCTTTAGCCGTAAACGGAATTAAGCAATATCAGGAATGGCCGGCATTTCGCCATACATTTAGTCATTTTCATTTAGATATTTATCCAATTTATGCGCAAGTTGGCGACTTAACCGAGACCGATGATGTGGATTGTTCTCCTTGGAAAAAAGTACCGGAAAAGACCGAGGAATATCAATCAGACCTATTAAGTGCGGTCAAATATTGGTATGATCCGCAACATCCTGAACCTATCGGGTTGGCAACGCCCGTGAGGAATTTATTAACTCAATATGTAAGGAATCATTATGGCGAGAATGGTATTTTGTGAACGTTTAAAACAAGAAGCGGAAGGCTTGGATTTTCAATTATATCCGGGAGAATTGGGTAAACGTATTTTTGATTCCATTAGCAAACAAGCGTGGGGAGAGTGGATGAAAAAACAAACCATGTTGGTGAATGAGAAAAAATTAAACATGATGAATGCGGAACATCGTAAGTTATTGGAGCAGGAAATGGTGAATTTCCTGTTTGAAGGTAAAGACGTACACATTGAAGGCTATACTCCACCTGAAGCGAAGTAAAATGAAGAAGTATTTAATTCTGGCATTAATTCCCTTTTTGTATGCGTGTGGCGGCGGAGGTTCACATCATCGAGGGCTAGACTTTGATGAAGCCTTTGCGAAAGATACCCGCGGTTTAGATATTTTAACCGGGCAATTTGCCAATAATATCGACCGCATTTGGGGGGTGAATGAGCTGTTGGTTGCCAGTCGTAAGGACTATGTGAAATATACGGATCGTTACTTTACCCGTAGCCATGTGAGTTTTGATGAAGGTTTGATTACTATCGAAACGCAGGCAGATTTAAACCGTTTGCATAATGCGATTGTGCATACATTATTGATGGGATCGGATGCGAATGGCATTGATTTATTTGCTTCTGGTGATGTGCCGATCAGTTCTCGTCCCTTTTTGATGGGGCAGGTGATTGATCATCTTGGTGGTCCAATTGCCGATCAGCTGACGGCGAGTAACTTTGCTACGTATTTGATTCAAAATAAGTTACAAACCCGCCGTTTAGCGAATGGTAACCAAGTACAGTTGGTTGTTATTCCAATGATTGCCAACCATGTGGAAGTGCGTGCGCAGAAATATATTCCGATTGTGCGTAAAGTGGCACGTCGTTATGGATTGGATGAGAGCTTGATCCTTGGGATTATGCAAACAGAATCCAGTTTTAACCCGTATGCGATTAGTTATGCGAACGCCATGGGCTTAATGCAAGTGGTACCGCATACTGCAGGACGCGATGTGTTCCAAATGAAAGGCATGAGTGGTCAACCAAGTAAAAACTATTTGTTTGATCCTGAGAAGAATATTGATGCCGGCGCGGCTTATTTGTGGTTGCTACAAAATAAATATTTAGATGGCATTACAAACCCGACATCAAAACGCTTTGCCATGATTTCAGCCTATAACAGCGGTGCCGGTGCGGTATTGCGCGTATTCAATGACGATAAAGATGCTGCGATTATGCAAATTAATCAACTGTATCCGGAGCAGGTTTATCGCATGTTGACGACAAGCCACCCCTCTGCGCAGGCGCGTAATTATTTATTGAAAGTCGATAAAGCGCAAAAAAGTTATCGTGTTAGACGTTAAAGCATTTTCACGAGCATAAAATGTTAATGCCCACAGAATAAATGTGCTGTGGGCATTTTTATGGTCATAAAAAACACATAAGTGTATAATTTATATACATTTTGTTTGTTAAACGTGCAAACGAGTGAATTATTTCATATTTTTTTAAAATAGGTGTTGACTTGAAATCGAAAAAAACGTTTAATACGCACCACTGATGAGTTGCCTCGATAGCTCAGTCGGTAGAGCAGGGGATTGAAAATCCCCGTGTCGGTGGTTCGATTCCGCCTCGAGGCACCACTATTCCTCCTTAGTTCAGTCGGTAGAACGGTGGACTGTTAATCCATATGTCGCAGGTTCGAGTCCCGCAGGAGGAGCCAAATTCTAGAAAGCCGCTAAGCAATTAGCGGCTTTTTTTATAGCCAGCCAAAGTCTGGCTATAAAAACCAT
>NZ_KE952605.1:0-75076 GCF_000466335.1 Aggregatibacter sp. oral taxon 458 str. W10330
TAGTGATATGAAAATAAACACGGTTACCAGTTTTAGGGGAGCCTAAAAACCGCACGTTTTAGGTGCGGATTGTTATTGTTTATTTTTATGCGTTTTTCACCGGAATTTCTGCCAATAATTTGGTGATTAACGACCAATAAATTTGCACGGCAGGAATATGGACTTTTTCATCCGGCGAATGGGCGTTTTTAATGGTTGGACCGATGGATACCATATCCATATTCGGATAGATTTTCTTCAACAAGCCACATTCCAAACCGGCATGAATAACTTTAATTGCCGGCTCATAACCTAAAACCTCAGCATAGATTTTATGGGTTAAATCCACAATTTCAGAATGTGCTTGTGGTTCCCAGCCCGGGTAAGTGCCGGAGAATTCCACTTTTGCGCCGCTTAATGTTGCCAATGATTTTAACATCGCAGCCACATATTCTTTACCGCTTTCAATTAAAGAACGCACTAAAATTGTGGCTTTCACTTGTGCCTCTTCCGTTTTTAGCACACCGACACTCAATGACGTTTCCACCACATTGTCTAACACATCGCTATTGCGAATCACGCCGTTCGGTAACACATTCAACAAATGAATAAGACGTTGGCTGTCGGCAACAGAGAAAGTTTGCGCTGCTTTTTCGGTAGCTTGTAATGTCAAGGTAAAGTTCGGTTCAATTAATGCCAATTCGGTTTTTAATAAACCGTTGAAATTTTCCACCGCACTTTTTAACGTGGCAACATCACCATTAAAGGCCAAGGTTGCAAACGCTTCACGGGGAATCGCATTGCGCACAGAACCACCGCGAATATCGCTCAAGGCAAAGGTAAAGTGCGGTTGATTTTGTAAAAATTCTGCTAAGAAACGTGCCAAGACTTTAATGGCATTGGCGCGTCCGGTGTGAATATCGCAACCGGAGTGGCCACCACGCAAACCTTTTAACGCCACTTGATAGCTGTGTGTGAATGTGTTGTTTTCATATTGAATAGGAAACGTTACGTTTGCATTTTCACCACCGGCACAACCGACATAAATTTCGCCATTTTCTTCCGTATCAGTATTGATCATGATTTCACTTTGTAACCAATTTGCGCGTAAGCCAAGGGCGCCTTCCATGCCGCGTTCTTCGGTCATAGTGAGTAACACTTCCAAATCCGGATGAGCGATATCGTCGCTATCTAAAATGGCTAAGGTGGATGCCATGCCGATGCCGTTATCGGCACCTAAAGTAGTGTTGGTGGCGTGTACCCATTCGCCATCAATGTAAGGCAAAATCGGGTCGGTGGCGAAATTATGGTGGCTGCCTTCATTAGCTTGCGGCACCATGTCTAAATGGGCTTGTAGGGCAACTTTTTTGCGGTTTTCCATACCTTTTGTTGCCGGTTTACGAATTAAAACGTTACCCGCTTCATCACGTTCTGCATAAAATCCTTTACCTTTTGCCCAATTCACAATGAATTCCGCCAGTTCATTTTCTTGATAAGACGGATGCGGAATGGCACAAATTTGATCGAACCATTTCCAAAGTGAATTCGGACTGAGTTGTTGTATTTCTGACATATTTCCTCCTTAAAAATGAGTGAAAATAATAGCATAAAATGCCATTTCAGGTTATCCTAACGCCATTTTATTTCTTGGGCTATGCGCCACAAAAATCCTGAAAGGTGAATATTTATGAGTGAAAAATACGTTGTGACGTGGGATATGTTTCATATGCACGCACGAAAATTATCCGAACGCTTACTTCCCGCTTCTCAATGGAAAGGCATTGTTGCCGTCAGTCGTGGCGGCTTATTTCCGGCTGCCGTATTGGCCCGTGAGTTAGGCATTCGCCATGTGGAAACCGTGTGTATTGCCAGTTATAATCATGACAAACAAGGCGAATTGCAAGTGTTACACGCAGCACAATTAGACAATGGCGGTGAAGGTTTCATCGTGATTGACGATTTAGTGGATACCGGCAACACCGCTCGCGCCATTCGCGAAATGTATCCGAACGCCCGTTTTGTTACCGTTTTTGCAAAACCGGCCGGCGCGGAATTGGTGGATGATTATGTGGTGGATATTCCACAAAATACATGGATCGAACAGCCTTGGGATATGGGTATTTGTTTCGTTCCACCGTTGGCTCGAAAATAATGTAAAAAGCCACCGCACTTTTTATTCATCGCGCTGGATGGTTTAGTCTATCGAATGCGCTATATAAAGCCCGCCGATTAGCCTGATGCTAAAAAGTGGGTTTTTATTTTTAATGACAAAGAAAGCATATTAAAGGTTGCAATGATGATAGAGAACTCATGCCGAAAGATTAAAACAGAAACGACGCTTTTTTCTCGCTATCGTTCATCTTCCATCAAAACACTGCCGATATTGACCGCACTTTTCTGTGTTATGCCTTTGGCTTTTGCTGCGCAAGGGGATAATTTGTCAAAAATTCATCAGCAAATTCAACAACAAAAACAGAAAATTGAGCAGCAAAAGCGGGAACAGCAGAAACTACAGAGCACATTAAAAACTCAAGAAAATCAGATTAACAACGTAATTGGTAAATTGCGTCAAACGGAATCGGATTTAAAAGAAATTCGCAAAACGATCAGCGATACTGATAGACAAATCAAACAGTTACAAAAACAAGAAAAAGAGCAAAAAGCCAAACTGGCGAAGCAGTTGGATTCTGCCTATCGTTCCGGCACGAATCCATCAGTGGCAGAGCGGATGCTATCCGATAAAGGGCAAAATGCGGAACGCATGAAAGCCTATTATGCCCATTTGAATCAAGTGCGAATGGCATTAATTGAGGATTTAAAGCAGACGCAGGAACAACTAGCGAAACAAAAAACCGCCATTACAGAACAACATAAAGAACAACAAACACAGCTTGCCGATCAGAAAAAACAACAACAAGAATTGCAAAAAGTGCAGAAGGAACGGCAAAGCACGTTGAACCAACTGAATCAAAACTTAACGCGTGATGAAAATAAATTAGAAGCGCTGAAAGCCAACGAAAATGCGTTACGCCAAGAAATTCAACGGGCGGAACAGGCGGCGCGTCAGCAAGAACAACGTGAGCGTGAGGCGTTAGCACAGAAAAAACAGGCGGAAGAAACGAAAAATCACAAGCCTTATCAACCCACTGCGCAAGAGCGCCAACTGTTGAACAGCACGGCCGGATTAGGCACTCCGAAAAAACAATATGGTTTTCCGGTGGCAGGCAAAGTCGTGAACAATTTTGGTTCAACTCAAATGGGCGAATTACGCTGGAAAGGTATCGTGATTGCGGCAGGTGCCGGTACGCCGGTGAAAGCCATTGCCGACGGGCGGGTGATTCTCGCCAACTGGCTGCAAGGTTACGGTTTAATGGTGATTGTGAAACACGGTGAGAGCGATTTGAGCTTGTATGGCTATAATCAATCGGTTGCAGTGAAAGAAGGACAGCTTGTGAAAGCCGGACAGAAAATCGGCGAAGTGGGCAATAGCGGCGGTCAATCGAAAAGCGGATTATATTTTGAGATTCGCCGCAAAGGTGTGGCAGTGAATCCGTTAGGTTGGTTGCGATGACCTTAGCAGTCAGAAAAACGTTGTTGTTGGTGACCGCACTTTTGGCGGCGTCCTTTGCCTATTCTGCTAAGCTTGCCATAGTGATTGACGATTTAGGCTATCACGCAAAAGAAGACGAACAAATTTTGGCAATGCCGAAAGCCGTGTCGGTGGCGATTATTCCGGCCGCACCTTATGCCAAACAACGTAATCAACAGGCGTTCCAACAAGGGCGCGATATTCTCATTCATATGCCCATGGAAACTGTGTCTAAAATGAAAATTGAAGACGGCGGTTTGCATTTGGGCATGTCTCAAGGGGAGGTGAGCCATCGGGTGCAAACGGCTCACAATATTGTTTCTAACGCGATTGGGATGAACAATCACATGGGCAGTGCGGCTACGGCAGATGAGCCTTTAATGACCAAATTAATGACCGCACTTAGTGAGCGTCATTTGGCTTTCCTCGACAGTCGTACCATTGGCCGCAGTGTGGCAGGTAAAATTGCGAAAGAACAAGGCGTGCGGACGTTAGATCGGCACATCTTTTTAGACGATAGCGACGCATTTGCTGATGTGCAACGACAATTTCAAACCGCCGTGCAATATGCGCAGAAACACGGTATCGCCATTGCTATCGGGCATCCGCGTAAAAATACCATTGCCGTCTTGCAAGCGGGCATCGCCAATTTGCCGGCGGACGTTCAGCTTGTTTCTATGGGCAGTTTGTGGCGAAATGAAAAAATCGCACCGCCAAAACCTTTTATGCTTCTCTTTAGCGAAATGCCTTCGCCTACCTCCATTCCACCTTATACCGCAGTGCCATTGTTGCGTGGTGTGCCTTAGTCTTGCCGTTTGGTTAGACAGATGCTTTAGAAAGTTTCTGTAATAGTCTGTCCATCGCACGATAGCCAAGAGCTTCGGCTAAGTGTCGCTGGTGAATGTGCTTTTCCCCTTCTAAATCCGCAATGGTGCGAGAAACTTTCAGTATACGGTGGTATGCCCGCACAGATAGCCCGAGTTTGGTCAGCGCATTTTCTAAAAATAACGCATCTTTCTCTTCCAGTTTGCAATCTCGTTCAATTTCTTTGCTGGTTAAATGGGCGTTAATTTTGCCGGCACGTTGCAGTTGAATGGCACGGGCGGCTAAGACTTTCTCTCTCACTATGGCACTGGATTCGCCACGGTCGCCGCTATTTTGCAGGCTACCTTGTGGCAGCAATGGCACCTCAATGGATAAATCGAAACGATCTAAAAACGGGCCGGAGAGGCGATTCAAATAGCGCATGATTTGTTGTGGTGACGTGCGGTTATGCGTGCCTTGATAATGCCCCGTCGGGCTTGGGTTCATGGCGGCAATCAGCTGAAATCTTGCCGGAAATTGAATCTTGGCATTGGCGCGAGAAATGATGATTTCACCGCTTTCTAACGGTTGGCGGAGCGCATCTAATACCTTGCGTTCGAATTCAGGCAGTTCGTCCAAAAATAACACGCCATTGTGTGCGAGGGAGATTTCCCCGGGTTTTGGAATCGAACCGCCCCCCACCAATGCCGGTGTGGAGGCGCTGTGGTGAGGCGCACGAAAAGGACGCTGTTTCCAGTTGTGAAAATTCAGTTCATTTTGTACAAGGCTTGCCACCGCGGCAGTTTCAATGGCTTCTTGATCGGTCATTTCCGGCAGTAATCCCGTTAAGCGACTGGCAAGCATGGTCTTTCCTGTCCCGGGTGGACCTAAAAATAACAGATTGTGCTGTCCTGCTGCGGCAATCATTAAAGCGCGCTTGGCATGTTGTTGCCCGATGATGTCTGTCAGATCTTTGGGATTTTCAGGGAAAAAATCCACCGCACTTTGAGTTTTGATGTCGCCGGCAAGAGGCAGCTCCCCTTGTTCATTAAGAAATTGCACCACATCCAATAAAGAATTCGCGTAATAGGTTTCCTGCTCGGAAACCAGTGACGCTTCGTTGGCATTGCCTTGTGCAATAATGCATTTTCGCTTGGCTTGTTTCGCCGCCAGAATCGCAGGGATGACGCCATGCACAGCGCGCAGTTGACCGGTCAAGGCAAGTTCGCCGATAAATTCAAACTGTTTTAATTTTTCCGGATCGATATAACCAAAGGCAGCAATCATACCAATCGCAATAGGCAAATCAAAACGTCCGCCTTCTTTGGGTAAGTCTGCCGGGGCAAGGTTGACGGTAATGCGCTTGGCAGGATATTTGAATTCAGCATTGAGCAATGCACTGCGGACACGATCTTGGGCTTCTTTCACCGTTTTTTCCGGTAACCCAACCAACGTAAAACTTGGCTTACCGTTGCTCAAATGCACCTCAATGGTGACCAGTGGCGCTTGAACACCCATGGAGGCGCGGCTGTAAACGATGGCTAAAGACATATTGGGCTCCGTAATGCTGAAGAAAGAAGAAAAAGGCGGAGCGTCAAAATAAAAAAAGTGCAAAATGAAAGAAATTCACACCGCACTTTTTTGCGATCAAGATCGCAGAAATGGCTTTTTTTAGGCAAAAACCGGTGCAAACCACGCATCTAATTTAGCGGCCAAGTGATCAATCCCGGTGCGTTTCAAGGCAGAAAACGCCTCCACTTGAATGTCACCTTGGAACGGTAAAATCGCTTCACGCACCATTTTGACTTGTTTGCTGCGTTCGCTTTGACTCAGTTTATCCGCTTTCGTAAGCAGTAATAACACCGGTTTTTCAGAGGCCACCGCCCATTCAATCATTTGCTGATCCAAGTCTTTGAGCGGATGGCGAATGTCCATCAAAATCACAATTCCGGCAAGACATTCGCGTTTTTGCAAATATTCACCAAGAGCTTGTTGCCATTGCAATTTCATTTGTTCCGGCACGGCGGCATAGCCATAGCCTGGCAAATCCACTAGCTTGCATTGTGGCTCCACCTCAAACAAATTGATGAGCTGGGTACGCCCCGGAGTTTTTGATGTGCGAGCAAGGTTTTTCTGATTCGTTAAGGCATTTAGTGCGGTTGATTTTCCTGCATTGGAGCGACCGGCGAAGGCGATTTCAACGCCACTGTCTTCCGGCAGACTTTTGAGGTTCGGCGAACTGGTTAAAAAATGGGTTTTGTGATAATTCAGTTTAATCTCTGACATGATGTGCTTTGTGTCCAAGGTGATAAATTGCCGGCTAGGATACTTTATCAACCGCAAAAAAACGACAAAAAAATGCAAAAAAGGGGAGATTATGCGAAAATGCGCACCAACTTTATTTCTATTTTGATTGTGGCATCCAATGACTCAACACGCTCTTTATCAATGGCCTCATCCTCTCGCTTTGTATCCGGATCGAGGTAAAAAATCGTATCGCATGAAACGTTTACGTTATCGCTTACGTTCCCTTCTTCACCGACAAGCCATTAAAAAATTTGAATATTTTGTCAATCAGAACGCGTCGCTCGTGCCTCTGCTGAATACCCGCCCGGATTTTAGCTATCCTTTGGCGCACCGTTTTTTGGATAAACGCTTTAGCGCCAAACAACGCTTGGATGCCATGTGCGACAACCTGACATTTTTACCGGAAAAATTGACCGCACTTGGTTTGCCGCCGTTGTGGCAACACGCCATTTCTTTTGGTGAGGTGATTCCTGACTTTGAGCTTAAATTAATGCTTAGCGAACATCAGCCGATGGAAGGCTTTTGGACATTGGAATTGATTCATTCACCAAGCCAAGAATTGGTGTATTTATTGACCTTCGGCAAAGTGCAACAGGCGCTTTTAATTGCAGTAATTCAAGGGCCGAATTTTGAAGGTTCAAAAGACATGGTGAAATTGCTGACCAAGAAATGTCATGGATTGCGTCCGGCTTATTTGATGGTGGAAGCCATGAAAGCTCTGACCAAAGTATTGGGTTATTCCGCTTTGTGGGGCATTCCGCATAAGTATCAAAACAAATCCCGCATTGTGCAAAGCAAACGTTATGTGGTGGATTATGATGCGATTTTCGCGGAATCTGCCGGCACGTTAAAAGATTATTGGGAATTACCACTGCATTTTGAAACCAAAAATATGGACGATATTCCAAGCAATAAGCGTTCTATGTACCGTAAACGTTATGCCATGTTGGAACAATTACAGGAAAATATGGCGACTGCACTTAAAGTGCGGTAGAAATTTAACGCAAAAATACATTTACTTCCCCCATTTTCTCTTACAGGGAGATTAGAAATTTTATGAAAAAATTATTCATCGCCATTTTAGTTGCCAGCGTGATGGGACTCACAGCTTGCCATGATAAAGACACCCAAAAGCAAGCAGAAACAATCGCCCAATTAAATGAACAGGTTGCGACCTTGCAAAAACAGGTGACTAATTTAGCGGAAAATCAAATGATTCGCGTAGAACCGGAAGTGCTATTTCAAAAAACAGAAAAAATTCCTTCCTCCACGAGCGAGGGAAACGATCAGGAATGGCATCAAGTGAAATTTGATATTACCACGTTAAAAACGTCTTCAGATTGGTTAACCGAGTTATTATTAAATGAAGTTATTAAACGGTTTGGCGTAGATAAAAATATAAAAATCGATAATAAGCAACAATTTATCGAATTTTTACAACATAACATGGCAGACGCACTCAAAGAGGCGAAAGAATACGAAATGTCAGCCTATGAAACCCAAATGTTGACAGAATATTTAGGGCAACGAGAAAATATTGCCACGTTTACCATTTTCTCACACAATTATACCGGTGGTGCGCACGGTCTTTATGGAACGGATTTTGTCCTTGTAGATTTAAAGAAAAAAGCAGTAATTAAAGTGGAGGATATTTTCGTTAAATCCGCACAAGATAAATTAAAATCTTTATTGTGGGAGAGATATAGAAATCAATATCGCAATGAACAAGGTGAGCTTATCGAACCGTTTATGTCAAAAGATGATTTCTATGTCAGTGAAAATGTCTATTTTTCTCGTGAGGGTATTACGTTTGTTTATCCGCCCTATGCATTAGGATCTTATGCTGAAGGGGAAAAAGAATTGACCCTGTCATTTTATGAAAACGATTTAAAAAGCATATTAACCCCTGAGTTTCAATTTTTAGTCAAAGATACGCCCGAATAAATCGGCATAAAAAAAGAGTTGATATATCAACTCTTTTTTTATATCCCATCAATGACATGATGATATTCTGCTAATTATTCGGAATGGTTAATTCTCGACTTCTAAATGAAGAATATGTGGTGATTGTTTTAATAATGCATATAATTCATGTGCGGTTTCTTTATTATTCATTGCACAACGGAGCGTTAATTTTGTTTCACCGTTGCCCTGATCTTTAATATTCATATTTTCAATAAGATGATGATGTGCTTTTAATAACAAGATAAATTGACCAATGGCTTCAGCGGAAGAAAGCGTGGCGCTAATGCGTGTTTTTCCTTTCTTTTCGTGGCGGCGAACCCATTTATGCACATACGGACTTAAGCGAATGGCAACAAGGATCATCATCGTGGCAATAAGTGCATCAAAATAAAATCCCGCACCTGACGCAATACCAATACCTGCCGCCGCCCAAATGATGGCCGCTGTGGTTAAACCGGAAATGGCGTCATTGTGTTTACGCAAAATAACTCCGGCGCCAAGAAAACCGATTCCACTGATTACTTGTGCCGCCAACCGCATAGGATCGGTGCGGATATTTTCAGACACTTGGGCATAATGCTCGGCAGATTGAATGGAGACAATGGTTAGCACGCACGTCGTCACCGCAATAATCATGCACGTTTTCACGCCCACCGGTTTGGCTTTGAGTTCTCTTTCTAAGCCGATAATTCCCCCAAGCACCATGGCAAAGAGGATTTTAATGAAAATGAAGACATGGCTGTCTTGGGTAAAATCGGCAATAAATTGTGTTAAGTCTGTCATGGTTTTAGTCGGTCAGTTCCAGTAAGTGATAAAGTTGTTGAAGCTCGGTTGTCGTTAAAGTGCGGTAACTTTTCGGCAGTAAATTTTTAACATCAAAGCCGGCTTGCCGATAACGAATTAAACGTAATGTAGGGAAACCAATATGGGCAGTCATTCTGCGGACTTGTCGATTTTTTCCCTCGTGAATTTGAATTTCTAACCACGAGGTTGGAATCTGCTTCCGTTCACGAATAGGTGGCACACGCGCCCATAAAAAATCCGGCGGCAAAATCGACCGCACTTTCGCCGGTTGTGTCATGCCATCTTTTAACAACACGCCTTTACGCAGTTGTTCCAACGCCTCTTCGTTCGGAATGCCTTCCACTTGCACCCAATACGTTTTCGCCATTTTAAATTGCGGATTCGCCAAACGATGTTGAATTTCTCCGTTATTCGTTAAGAGAAGTAAGCCCTCGCTGTCTTTATCCAACCGCCCAATAGGATACACATCAGGAATATCAATAAAATCCTTTAAGGTGGCACGACCCTCACCATCGGTAAATTGGCTGAGCACATCAAAAGGCTTATTAAATAAAATCACCTTTGTTTGCGAAAAACTTAAAGAGGGTTTCGACAGCATTTTGCCTTTTTTTCTAAAGATTTTCGTTATGCCTTGCTTGGGTGTACGTAAATGATGCCTTTTCATCACGGAGGCTATCCTCGTTATTCAAAATTACGCTCAATCTTACTCTTTTCTTTTTAAAAAGAAAGACTTCAAGGCGAACCACGTGAGCACCGCTAATGGGTAAAAATGCCTTATTTTCAAATTACCATGCCGGAAACAGGTATTTTTTTATACTTGTTACCCTGAGGGGTCACGTGATTTTATTTCATTCGCTGAGCGATTATTTCAGAAAAGTTGGCATATAATGGAAACATTGATGGATTCATTGACATGGTAACGATGACACACTAAAAGCAACGGGGAATGTTTGGCGATCTCGCAGGTCGAATGGGGTGCCGGCTTTATGCTAAGCGTTATCCTCCTTATCCTGCCGGTGATCATTTCGATCCTCATACCCGCACTTTTTTTAATGCTGAAGCAAGGAGACCGGTTCACGCTGCCAGTGCAATGTGGAAATTCATTTTTCAGGAAAAATCGTTGCATCCTCCTGAGCCATTGCCCATTCTTAAGCCAGATTGGACAACCTTTTTTGCTCCGGCACCCAAAGGTCGCTTTATTTGGTTTGGTCATTCAACATTGATGATGCGTCTTGGCACTCAAACGATTCTGACCGATCCGCTTTTTGGCAAAAGTGCCTCGCCTATGCCAGTGATGATGCATCGTTTCCAAGATCCGCCTGCACCACTTGAAGCATTGCCGGAAATTGATGTCGTGCTGATTTCTCATAATCATTACGATCATCTTGAGCGGAAAAGCATACGCACTCTTGCTAAACGCCAGTGCCATTTTATTGTACCGCTGGGAATTGGCGTGCTATTACAACGCTGGGGTGTGGCACCAACGCGAATTACTGAGTTAGATTGGTGGGACAGTGTGGAATATAACGGGGTACGTTATACCGCACTGCCTGCACGCCATTATTCCGGGCGCGGTGTATTTGATAATAGTAGAACACTGTGGGCCAGTTTTGTGATTCAACATAAAGAAGAGCGGTTTTATTTCCATGGTGATTCTTCTTATGGTCAGCATTTTGATGTGATCGCCGAACGTTTTAACGGATTTGATATCGCTTTCATTGAAAATGGACAATATGATGAGCGTTGGCCGGATAACCATTTATTTCCTCATCAAACGGTTGAATTGGCCGTTAAATTAAATCCAAAACGATTTATGCCAATTCACTGGGGCGCTTATCCTTTGGCATTACACGCATGGAATGAGCCGGTATTACAAAGCATTCCGATGGCGCAGAAGTTGGGGTTAAATCCTTTGACGCCGTTAATTGGGCAAGTTTTTGATGTTGATACGTTAACGTCCAGTTGGTTTCAAGATAACTAGGCGTTTCTGTTAATTGAATTCAGTGTAAAAAAACGGCCATGACATTCATGATGTGATGGCCGTCCAATTTATTTTTTAATACAGCGTTTTACAACATATCAGAAGATTAGGCTTTAGGCCCTGCAGCAATTAATGCTTTACCTTCAGCATTTGTTGCATATTTTTCGAAGTTCTTCACGAAACGACCGGCAAGGTCTTTCGCTTTCGCTTCCCATTGTGCTTTGTCTGCATAAGTATCACGCGGATCTAAGATAGCTGGGTCAACACCTGGTAAAGCGTTAGGAATTGCCAAGTTGAAGATTGGTAATTCGCCCATTTCGGCTTTTTCGATAGAGCCATCTAAGATAGCATCGATAATACCGCGAGTATCTTTAATAGAGATACGTTTACCTGTACCGTTCCAACCGGTGTTCACTAAGTAAGCTTCCGCACCTGCCGCTTGCATACGTTTAACTAACACTTCCGCATATTGAGTTGGGTGTAAAGTTAAGAATGCTGCACCGAAACACGCAGAGAAGGTTGGGGTTGGTTCGGTAATACCACGTTCTGTACCCGCTAATTTTGCAGTAAAGCCAGATAAGAAATAGTACTTAGTTTGTTCCGGTGTTAATTTAGAAACCGGTGGCAATACCCCGAATGCGTCTGCGGTTAAGAAAATTACTTTCGTTGCGTGACCTGCACGGGAAACCGGTTTAACGATGTTATCGATGTGATAAATCGGATAAGACACACGGGTGTTTTCTGTTTTGGAACCGTCATCAAAGTCAACGGAACCATCTGCACGCACAACCACGTTTTCTAATAACGCATCACGACGGATTGCGCGATAAATATCCGGTTCGTTTTCTTCAGAAAGGTGAATAGTTTTCGCGTAGCAGCCACCTTCAAAGTTGAAGATACCCACATCATCCCAACCGTGTTCATCATCACCGATTAATTCACGTTTTGGATCGGTAGAAAGGGTAGTTTTACCGGTACCGGACAAGCCGAAGAATACAGCCACATCGCCATCTTTACCTACGTTAGCGGAACAGTGCATTGCACCCACGCCTTTAAGTGGAAGGAAGTAGTTCATCATGGAGAACATCCCTTTCTTCATTTCACCGCCGTACCAAGTACCGCCGATTAATTGAACACGTTCAGTTAAGTTAAATGCAACAAAGTTTTCAGAGTTCAAACCTTGTTCTTTCCAATTCGGGTTGGTGCATTTAGAACCATTCATTACCACGAAACCTGGTTTGAAATCTTTTAATTCAGCTTCTGTCGGACGAATAAACATGTTTTTCACGAAATGTGCTTGCCATGCCACTTCAGTCACGATACGTACCGCAATGCGGTCTTGTTCGCTAGCACCACAGAAACCATCAACCACAAATAGACGTTTACCGGAAAGTTGTTTAGTCACAATGCCTTTCAAGCTTGCCCAAGTTTCTTGGGTCATTGGTTTGTTATCGTTTTTCGCTGCATCGGAATTCCACCAAACGGTATCTTTTGTGGTGTCATCCAACACAATATATTTATCTTTCGGTGAACGACCGGTAAAGATGCCGGTATCCACAGCCACGGCACCGGTTGTGGTCAACGTACCCTTTTCAAAACCCTCTAAGCCCGGTTTGGTTTCTTCTTCAAATAATTGTTCATAACTTGGGTTATAAACAACCTCTTTGATATCATGAATACCAAGTGCTTCAAGTTCTTTAATCACTTTACTTAAGTCAGTCATAGATCACCTCGTTGTGTTAAAAGTACTAAAAATAAAGACTGTCTCTATTCTATGAGAATTTCTACCTAAAAACTGTTATCTTGATCAAAGATTCGAACATTCTTTCCAAAATTTTTATGACTCAAATGCCTAAAGAACAGTCTCAAGATCCATTGATGGCTTAATCAGTGATAAATGCCTTGTCGTTAAATATACGTAACGGCTGCATATCGCTATCGCCGACAATCACCCGAGTCGGGTCGGAACGCAAACAACTCTCGGCATAATGTCCACCTACGGTAAAAGTGCATACCTGTACATATTGATCTTCTACTTTCGGCAAACACCAAAGTTGCTGGTAAATGTTTTCCTGTTTATCAAAACGACCGTTTGTGCTATCTAACACGGTTTTACATTCGCCAATGAGTTTCACATTATCCCCACGACGACCGGCAATGGGTTTTTGTGCATAGCCATTTTTAATTAGTTCTGGTGTCAGTTCAAATCCTGCTTCCAACAAATAACGGTGATTTGGAAACAACGACCATAACACCGGCAAAATGGCTTTGTTACTTGGAATAGCTGTCCACAAAGGTTCATAAACCAATACTTCCGGGCGAAGTAACACGTCAATTAACCGCACTTTATCTTCCGGATAACCGGTGCGAATCGGCGGAGCGACTTCACGCCCTGTCGCATCTTCACGTAATTGTTCCAGCACGGTTTCCCACGCCCAGGTTTTCCATACGCTTTGGACACGCTGATTTTCATCGTCTAATAATTGTCCGCGTGTATCCCAGTGGAGGCCTTCCGTGCCGTGAATAATCTTCGTTTTAAAACCGGCTTGTGTCAGGGCATCACGCATAAACAGGGCATGGTAATCTTCTTCAGCATCGTAATCCTGCATAATATGGACTAACGATGTCGCATGGCTGTGTTTCCATGTATCTGCCAACGCATTAAGTAAACCTTCGCTCGGATCATGCCCCGCAGTGAGGCCGGCTTGTGTCGCCCAACGAGGCAAGATTGCGCCCGCTTCAGCATGACAAGAGGCGGAATCAGCATTGTATTCATACACTTTCAAACCGCGCTCATCGAGACAGAAATCTAATCGTCCACTGATGGTTTGATAACGACGATTTTGCCAAGATAACCGCAGGCGAGGCCAAAGCAGTTTTGGGATGTTGAAATATTGCAATAAGTTATCGTCTTTGAGGACTTTGTCGGTAGCGTGCAAATACATGAGATGCAATTCATTCGTAGCGCGAATCAGTTCATGTTGTGCGCTTTCGGAAAGCGCAAAATAACGATATTGATCACCATGATTCACTCGATGCCCTTGCATTGCTTTAACGTACGCCGCCTCTAACGGTTTTGTTTCATCCAGCCAGTTTGCTGAAAACTGCCCTTGATTCTCAATATGTTTTGCACAAATGTTGAGTTTATTCGGCGCCGGCATTGGTTGTGGCAGGCTGAATTCCTCGTTGTCCGTTTGAATCATCCAACCGAGGATTTCTGTATCATCAAAGGTATCCTGTAAGCGATAGCCGTCCTCTGTTACCGTCATTGGCAATTCACGGGTCCATTGTTGACCGCTCGGCAGGCGGGAGTGAATCACATTTTGTTCTGCGATGCGAACTTTATCTGTCAGCACCTCGGTGATAATCGCCACATGGCCGGTGTGTTTGAACTCGCCACCTTCCTGCCAGATCAGCAACGCACCACATTCCGGCGCTCGCTTTCCACCATTGGCAAAGGCTTGTAGTGGTAACAATGCGTCATTCACCACTTGGCGTAGAAAACGCAGGGAAAAAATTTCGTACGCCATGCCCACATCAGTGAAGACCATGCCGTAATTGAGGTAAAGATAGCGACGGGTGAATTCCACACATTGCCACTTATAGCCCATGTATTCGCCACCCAGGTAGCTACGAAAAGCGGCATCGTCAGGGTATTCCTGCGAATCTGCCGTATTATAGTCTGAAGAATAAATGGCAACACCGCCGGGCGCATAACCCAACAAGCTGCCGAAAGGATCATGTGTTGTGATATTAGGAGAACGATCCGGCATAACAACTCCGAGAAAAGTAAATCAGGCCAATAGTATAGATCTTTTCCCCTACCGCCCCAAGTTACGTTTTATACATTTTCGGTGGTTATCTTATCGGTCTGAACTTCGCATGGCTACGCTGTAAGATCTGCAATAAATTCTGCTGTTCCGATGCGCCACATTGCTGTTTTAATTGCAACAAATTCATGCGTAAATGTTGCAGACGATGAATATGCTTGGCGATGTCTTGAATATGTCGATCGAGTAATTGATTAATTTCCGTCTTTTGTTGTTCCGATGCGGCGTCCAAACTCAAGAGCAATTTGATTTCTTCCAGGGACATATCCAAAGATCGGCAATAACAAATAAATGACAAGCGCTGTACATGCTCGCCCGTGTATAAACGGAAACCACCTGCAGAACGTAGCGGGCGTGGCATGATGCCTTTTTGCTCATAAAATCGAATGGCATCCACACTACAGCCCACCGCTTTGGCTAACTTCCCTATTTTCATCTCAGCTCCGTTAAAACGCCTGAAAAAGACACCGCACTTTTATGACTCAGGACGAAATTCAGGGTTAATGTAAAAAATTAACTCGGTAATTTCCGGCAAATGCTGCTGAATAACGCTCAATAATGCCTGTTGACGAAACAAAAAACTTTGGCGAACCATGGCGTTGGCTACCTCAATACGCAAACTCTGTTGCTCAATATTCGCAATACGATACAGCCCGGCAAATTCCGCAGGAAAGAACGCTTTCATTTGCTGATTTAGTTCATTCAGTCGAACGCCTTTTTGCATCATTTTCGCCAATGGCGAATCTTGCAATAAAGTGTGAATATTGATCGGTTTTTGATAACGCATTGCCTTGTTTTCCGCTTCTCCGCCCTAATATTTATGACATTGTAGCGAAATTCCGCTACAATACCGACAATTTTTTGATAGTGAAATCCTTATGATTATTTCCAACAAAAGCAAACACAATTTTTGGTCGCGACTGCTCCTCGGCATGCTGGCGATTTTTGTTTTGCCCGCAACGCAGGAACTGAATTATCCTGCCGCTGTTGGTAATGAAAACTATCAAAATACGCAACAACAAAATGCGCCTCAAATTTTAACGGCGGTGTCGTTATTACAACAAACCCGCCAGCAACAATGTCAACCGCAACAGACCTTACCGGCAGTTGAAATTCTCTCCCAAAACGAACCGCACTTTTCACGCTCACCGTTTATTTCTCATGCACCAATTCGTGCCGGACCGGTATTTATTTAGTCTCAATTGTCTTATTTATTCCGTCGTTTAATGTCATTAAACGATTTCATTTATCTGTTTTTATTTTTAAAAAAGAAAGAATTATGCTTAGAACTATTGCAACTAAAATTTTTGGCAGCCGTAACGACCGTGTTTTGCGCCGCCTCAATAAAATCGTCGTCAAAATTAATAAACTTGAGCCGGAATACGAAGCCTTAAGCGATGAACAACTCAAAGCCAAAACGGCGGAATTCCGTGACCGTTTAGCACAAGGCGCAACCTTGGAAAGTTTAATGCCGGAAGCATTCGCAACCGTGCGTGAAGCCAGTAAACGTGTGCTTGGCATGCGTCATTTCGACGTGCAACTTATCGGCGGTATGGTGCTTAACAGTCGCTGTATCGCTGAAATGCGTACCGGTGAAGGGAAAACCTTAACCGCGACGTTGCCATGCTATTTGAACGCATTACCGGACAAAGCCGTGCATGTGGTTACCGTGAATGACTATCTTGCCCGCCGCGATGCGGAAACCAACCGTCCATTATTCGAATTTTTAGGTCTGACTGTCGGCGTAAACGTGCCGGGCATGTCACCGGAAGAAAAACGCGCAGCATACGCCGCGGACATTACTTATGCCACCAACAGCGAGCTAGGTTTTGATTATTTGCGTGACAACCTGGCGCACGCCCCGCAAGAGCGTTTTCAAAAAGATCTCTACTATGCGTTAGTGGATGAGGTGGACTCCATCTTAATCGACGAAGCGCGTACGCCGTTAATCATTTCCGGTCAGGCAGAAGACAGCTCCGAACTGTATATGGCTATCGACAAATTGATTCCTGTCTTAATTAAACAAGACAAAGAAGATACCGAAGAATATCAAGGTACCGGCGATTACACGTTGGATTTAAAAACCAAACAAGCTTACTTGACCGAACGTGGGCAAGAAAAATGCGAACAATGGTTAATTGAACATGGGTTCATGAAAGACACCGAATCTCTTTATTCACCATCTAAAATTTCTTTGTTACACCACGTGATGGCGGCATTGCGCGCTCATACTTTATTTGAACGTGATGTGGATTACATCGTGAAGGATGGCGAGATTGTTATCGTCGATGAACACACCGGTCGTACGATGGCAGGTCGTCGTTGGTCGGACGGCTTACACCAAGCCATCGAAGCCAAAGAAGGGGTTCGCATTCAAAGCGAAAACCAAACTGTCGCCTCTATCACTTACCAAAACTACTTCCGTTTATACGAGAAATTAGCGGGGATGACCGGTACGGCGGATACGGAAGCCTTTGAATTCCAAAAAATTTACGGCTTAGAAACCGTGGTAATTCCAACCAATCGTCCGATGATCCGTGACGATCGCACCGATGTGATGTTTGAAACAGAAGAATATAAATTCAACGCCATTATTGAGGACATCAAAGATTGTGTTGCCCGTAACCAACCGGTGTTAGTGGGCACAATCTCTATTGAAAAATCCGAATTACTCTCTAATGCGTTGAATAAAGCTGGCATTAAACATAATGTGTTGAACGCCAAGTTCCACGCACAAGAAGCGGAAATCGTCGCGAATGCAGGGTATCCGGGAGCCGTCACTATCGCCACCAACATGGCGGGTCGTGGTACCGATATCGTGCTGGGAGGTAACTGGAAAGCGGAAGTGGATAAACTGGAAAATCCAACGCCGGAACAAATTGAGGCAATCAAAGCCGCATGGCAAGAACGCCATAACATTGTAAAACAAGCCGGTGGGCTGCACATTATCGGTACTGAACGCCACGAATCCCGTCGCATCGACAACCAGTTGCGCGGTCGTTCCGGTCGTCAAGGGGACCCGGGTTCTTCCCGTTTCTATTTATCTTTAGACGATGCGTTAATGCGTATTTACCTCAATGAAGGCAAGCTTAACATGATGCGCAAAGCCTTCAGTCAACCTGGCGAGGCCATGGAATCCAAGCTATTGGCAAAAGTCATTGCCTCCGCACAAGCCAAAGTGGAAGCACACAACTTCGATGGACGTAAAAACTTACTTGAATTTGATGATGTGGCAAATGACCAACGTCATGCGATTTATGAACAACGCAATGAATTGTTAGAAAATGACGATATTTCCGATACTATCGATGTGATTCGTCAGGACGTATTCAACAGCGTTATCGATCAATACATTCCGCCACAATCACTGGAAGAACAATGGGATGTGCCGGCATTGGAGCAACGTTTAAAACAAGATTTCGCGCTGGATCTACCTATCAGCAAATGGCTGGATGAAGACAATCATCTGCATGAAGAAACCTTGCGTGAGCGTATTATTCAAGCGGCTACTGATGAATATAAACGCAAAGAAGAATTGGCCGGTGCACAAACCATGCGCAATTTTGAAAAAGGCGTGATGTTACAAACCCTAGATGAACTTTGGAAAGAACATTTATCTGCAATGGATCACCTACGCCGTGGTATTCATTTACGCGGTTATGCACAAAAAGATCCGAAACAAGAGTACAAAAAAGAGTCTTTCCAAATGTTTACCGAAATGTTGGATGCCTTGAAATTAAGTGTGATCACTACCTTAAGCCGCGTCCAAGTTCGCACACAAGAGGAAATGGAAGAAGCAGAGCGTTTACGCCAAGAATTGGCGCAACGCGAAGCCGCGGCAATGCAGTATCACAATGAAGAATCACAGGATGAACAAGGCGCTCAAAATGCGGTGGAAGAACACCATAAAATCGGGCGTAATGAACCTTGTCCATGTGGTTCCGGTAAAAAATACAAACATTGCCACGGTAGTCGTGCCAAACATTAATTGGAAATAAATAAAAGTGCGGTTAGAAAAACAATGAAATTTTTAACCGCACTTTTTTTCATGAAGATTCAGTGAAGGATGGAAAAATGAGGAAGCCGCTTGTACAGGTTGTAGCCGGGATTATTCGTAACGAATTCGGTCAAATTTATTTAACTCAACGCTTAGAAGGGCAAGACTTTGCACAGTCCCTAGAATTTCCTGGCGGTAAGGTTGATAAAGGCGAAACACCGGAACAGGCATTAAAACGGGAACTGGAAGAAGAAATCGGTATTGTCGTGTTAAAGGCTCAGCTGTTTGAGCGTTTTGAATTTGAATACCCAACCAAAGTGATTTCTTTCTTTTTTTATCTGGTTGAAGAATGGGTTGGTGAGCCCTTTGGGCGTGAAGGACAAGAAGGTTTCTGGTTGGCACAAAACGAACTGGATGCCGGTCAATTCCCTCCGGCAAATGCCAAACTCATTCAACGTTTATTAGCCGAATCTTAACTCTCGTCCATAAAAAAGACCCAACAATTGTTGGGTCTTTGAGAAAAACAAAAAGCTGAATTATTTGCCCATTGCCGCTTTAGCTTGTTTTAATTGTTCAGTTGCTTGGGAGCAAGCTTGCTCTTGTGCAGCTTCTGGCAAAGCAGATAATTGTTGTTTGCTTGCGTCATATTGTTGTTTCAACATCGCTTGTTGTGCTGCAGGTGCTGCACTCACAAAAGAATCAATTTCAGCAAAATATGCTTCGCAGCTTTTAGATAAGCCAGCAGATGCGGACATTGCAAAACCGGATAATAATACTGCAACTAATAGTTTTTTCATTTTTTTCTCCACAATGGTTTGAAAATATCACCTCAAGTCAGGCGACAGCCCATTATTAGACATTTTTCTCTGGAAAGAAAGTAAGAATTGAGAAACTAAAATGAAATGGCGCACCCGAAAGGATTCGAACCTTTGACCGCTCGGTTCGTAGCCGAGTACTCTATCCAGCTGAGCTACGGGTGCGTAGTTGATGTTTAATTTACTCAGACCATTTTAAACAATAGAGTCGATTTAAAATGGCGCACCCGAGAGGATTCGAACCTCTGACCGCTCGGTTCGTAGCCGAGTACTCTATCCAGCTGAGCTACGGGTGCGAGACAAATTAAACAAATGGCGGTGAGAGAGGGATTCGAACCCTCGATGGAGTTTTTGACCCCATACTCCCTTAGCAGGGGAGCGCCTTCAGCCTACTCGGCCATCTCACCACAATCGGTTTGTGGGCGGTATAATACGGATTTATGACAATAAGTCAAATTATTTTTTCTGAAAAGTGCTTGAAATCAAGTTAGTTGTGCGATTTCTCGACAACTTCAAGTATCACATTCACAGATTATTTCCCACGTAAAATCGCCCGTAAATTGGCAATATGGCTTTGCGTTTTTGCCTGTTGCTGTTCGGCGCTTAACGGCGGTTTATCCCGTTCCCACTGCAAATCGTTTTCCGGCAACTCCAGTAAGAATCGGCTTGGCTCCGGACGAATCAATTCGCCGAACTGGCGTCGCTCTTTGCACAGAGAAAACCACAGATTCTGCTGCGCACGAGTAATACCCACATACGCCAAACGGCGTTCTTCTTCCACATTGTCTTCATCAATGCTGGTTTGATGCGGCAAAATACCTTCTTCCATGCCGATTAAAAACACATACGGAAATTCCAACCCTTTGGAGGCATGGAGCGTCATTAATTGTACCTGATCGCTGTCATCTTCCTCTTCGCCGCGTTCTAACATATCGCGCAACGTTAAGCGGGTGACGATTTGGTTCAGATTCATGGGTTCGTTAAATTCATCGCCTTTGAGCATATCAGCAACCCAATCAAACAACGTCGCCACGTTTTTGCTCTGCATTTCTGCCGCTTTTGGGCTGGTGGCGTATTCGTATAAATATTCTTCATAATGTAATGAAGCCAGCATGGCGCGCACAGCGCGTTCAGGTTCGGAACGTTGTATTTCGTCATTCAATTCCACAATCCAACGGGCGAATTTTTGCAAGGCATCATAGGCTTTCGGGGTGACCCTCTGAATCAGCTCAAAATCAAAAATCGCTTCAAATAAGCTGACATGTTTTTCTTGTGCCAGCGAACCCAATTTTTCCAGTGTTGCCGTACCGACTTCCCGTTTTGGCGTGTTCACAATGCGCAAAAACGCCGCATCATCATCTTGATTCACCACCAAACGCAAATACGCCATCATGTCCTTAATTTCCGCACGGGAGAAAAAGGATGTGCCGCCGGAGATTTTGTATGGAATACGGTTTTGCATCAGGATTTTTTCCAGCAAGCGTGATTGGTGGTTGCCACGATACAAAATGGCATAATCGCGATAATGGGTTTTGGCGATAAAACGGTGAGCAATCAGTTCGCCCACGACACGTTCTGCCTCATGTTCTTCATTTTTCGCTTCAATAATTTGTAACTTTTCCCCTTCGCCTAAATTGGAAAAGAGTTTTTTGTCGAAAACATGATCGTTGTTATCAATGAGGATATTGGCGCAATGCAAAATGCGTTGGCTGGAACGGTAATTTTGTTCCAGTTTAATCACCCGTAACGCCGGAAAATCATCGCGTAACCGCACCATATTCTGCGGGCGAGCACCACGCCAAGAATAAATAGACTGATCGTCGTCACCCACCACCGTGAAACGCGCACGATCACCTACCAACAACTTAATCAACTCATATTGGCTGGTATTGGTGTCTTGGTATTCATCTACCAACAGATAGCGAATTTTCTCTTGCCATTTTGACCGCACTTCGGCATTCTGTTTGAACAGTAGGGTCGGTAACATAATCAAATCATCAAAATCCAAAGCATTGTAGGAACGCAGTTGTTTGTTATAGCGGTCGTAACAATGAGCGAAGGTTTGTTCTTGCTTATCACGCGCCAATGTCATTGCTTGTTGCGGGCTACATAAATCATTTTTCCAGTTGGAGATACGATTAATTAGCGTACGTAGTAACTCTTTGTCTTCCTGCAACAGATCAGCAGTGAGCTCTTTTAACAACGCCATTTGATCATGTTCATCAAACAGCGTCATGTTCGCTTTAAAACCTAAGTGCTTGTATTCACGCTTAATAATGTCAAACCCAAGGGTGTGAAAGGTGGACACAATGAGCCCTTTGGAGGATTCCTTACCAATGGACTGTGCCACACGTTCTTTCATTTCACGTGCGGCTTTATTGGTGAAAGTGACGGCGGCGATTTGCTTTGGAAGATAACCGCACTTACCAATCAGGTGAGCAATTTTGTTGATGATGACGCGCGTTTTCCCAGAGCCTGCACCGGCTAAAACGAGGCAAGGGCCGGACACATATTCCACGGCTTGTTGTTGTTGCGGATTGAGTTTCATAGTCATTGATTATTCACTTTGCGACCAGACATAAGGCAAAAGTGCCGTATCCAACAGAAAAGACAATGGCACATCCAAAATCGGTAAGCCCCAGCGCTTTGCCATCTCGAAATCGTATTTCGTGCCGGCATAAGCGCGATAAGGCTCTGTCGGATCCACCAGTTTTACCACGGTGCCACAGGCGCTGGTGGTGAAAAGTGCGGTCGAAAAAAACAGTGTTTTTAGGGGTTGAAATTTCATAAGCAGGCGAATTTTACACCAAATAGGAAAGGATAGGGCAAGGTTTCCGTAAGATTGCACAGGCAAAAAAATTGCGCCGTTGGTTTTCCTTCGGCGCAATCTCTTTAAAATGCATTCAAATTAGAAACGATAGGTCGCGCTTGTGCTGAATGTATTGCCTTTAATGTTCGTGCTTTCAAAGCGATGACCGGTGCGTAAATATTCAACGCCAAGTTCAAAGTTTGGCACAACGGCGGCTTTCACGCCGGCACCGAAACCATAACCTAAGTTCGTATCGCTGGCACTGTAGCTGCCATCGTGAGCATATTTTTTAAATTTCACCACTTCGCCACTGAGTTTCGCATAAGGCAAAATAGACGGTGCAACTTTATAACCTAGCAAATAGCCTACGCCTAAACGTCCTCGTTGTTCAAATCGGCCATAAGCGTTGTCTTGTAATTTGGAATCATGCGCTTTTAATTTTCCTTCCACGATACCCACGACATTTTCATCAAGTTGGAAACCGTAATCAACGATAGCATCAATATTGGCAATACGTTTTGCACCTTCATATTTTGTTGTACCCACGCCAACCCCAATACCTAAATCAGTGAAATTAACATCGGAGGCGATTGCCGTTGTTGATACGATAGCCGCGCTAAGCGCTAAAAGTGTGAATTTTTTCATAAGATCCTCTGCTGGATTGTGTTAAAAACGACCTGAGTATAGGCATTTTCACCGTCAGGATCAAGATCCATCAGCGATTTCACCGATCAGACAAGACAAAGTGCGGTGGGGCTTTTAGGTGTTTTTTAATCCCTTTTTTCTGGGGGATTTCCCCATGCGCCCTTGGCTGATTTTCGCTATAATACGACAACATTTTATCAACATCATGAGATGATTATGGCTCAAATTGCTGCAAATCCCCTTGTCCTCGTGGACGGTTCTTCTTATTTATACCGCGCTTTTCACGCCTTCCCTCCGCTTACCAACTCCAACGGTGAACCGACAGGCGCCATGTATGGTGTGCTGAATATGTTGAAAAGCCTGATTTCTCAAGTGCAGCCAAGCCACATTGCGGTGGTGTTTGATGCCAAAGGCAAAACTTTCCGCGATGAAATGTTTGAGCAATATAAATCTCATCGTCCGCCGATGCCGGATGATCTACGTAAACAAATCCAGCCCTTGCATGACATGATCCGCGCATTGGGGATTCCGCTGTTGGTGGTGGAAGGTGTGGAAGCGGACGATGTGATCGGCACATTAGCACGCCAAGCGTCGCAAAACGGGCAGAAGGTACTTATCAGTACCGGTGACAAAGACATGGCGCAGCTGGTGGATGACAACATTATGTTGATTAATACCATGAACAACAGCCTACTGGATTGTGATGGCGTGATTGAAAAATACGGCATTCCACCGGAGTTAATTATTGATTACCTGGCATTGATGGGCGATAGCTCCGACAACATTCCCGGTGTGTCCGGTATTGGCGAAAAAACCGCATTAGGGCTTTTGCAGGGAATCGGTAGCATGGCACAAATTTATGCCAATCTGGATAAAGTCGCCGAACTGCCGATTCGTGGTGCGAAGAAACTCGGTGAAAAATTGCTTGCTGAAAAAGACATGGCAGATTTGTCCTACGCGTTGGCAACCATCAAAACCGACGTGGCGTTGGCATTTTCCCCGCAAGAACTTGCGCTTAGTGAGAGCGATAATGACGCCTTAATCGAATATTTCGGGCGGTATGAATTTAAACGCTGGCTAGGCGAGGTGATGAACGGCACCAATTCCGTAACGCAACCGACGCAATCGGTGAAAATTAATCCTTATCAAGCGACGCCGGCAGTCAAAACTGATGAAAGTGCGGTTGAAAATTCCGTTAAATTTAACATCGACCGCAGCCGCTATGAAAACATTCTGACTGAAGCGGATTTAGTTCGTTGGGTGGAAAAATTAAGTGCCGAGAAACTGATTGCGGTGGATACGGAAACCGATGGGCTGGATTATATGTCTGCTAATTTGGTGGGCGTGTCTTTTGCGTTAGAAAATGGTGAAGCAGCGTATTTACCGTTGCATTTGGATTATCTCGGTGCGCCAAAAACGCTCGAAAAAAGCATCGCACTTGCCGCCCTCAAACCCATTTTAGAGAACCCGAATATCGGTAAAATCGGGCAAAATCTCAAATTTGATATGACTATTTTTGCCCGCAACGGCATTGCGTTGCAGGGCATTGAATTCGACACCATGTTGCTTTCTTACACCTTGGACAGCACCGGTCGACACAACATGGACGACTTAGCGAAGCGTTATCTCGGACACCAAACTATCGGCTTTGAAGACATTGCCGGCAAAGGGAAAAATCAGCTGACATTCAACCAAATCCCGCTGGAGCAAGCAGGCGAATACGCGGCGGAAGATGCCGATGTGACCATGAAATTGCAACAAGTGTTGTGGGAAAAACTTCAGTCGCAACCCAGTTTGGTGGAACTCTATCAGTCCATCGAATTGCCCTTGCTTGGCGTATTGTCACGCATGGAGCGTTGCGGCGTATTGATTGATTCTGATGCGCTGTTCTTGCAGTCCAACGAAATTACCGAAAGATTGACCGCACTTGAAATGCAGGCGCATGAACTGGCGGGGCAATCGTTCAATTTGGCGTCCACGAAACAGTTGCAAGAAATTCTATTCGATAAACTCGGCTTGCCGGTGCTGCAAAAAACCCCGAAAGGCGCGCCGTCCACCAATGAAGACGTGTTGGAGGAACTGGCGTACAGCCACGAGTTACCGAAAGTGTTGGTAGAACATCGCGGTTTGAGCAAACTGAAATCCACTTACACCGACAAATTGCCGCAAATGGTGAACCCGCAAACCGGGCGCGTACACACCTCTTATCATCAAGCCGTAACGGCAACAGGGCGGCTTTCTTCCAGTGATCCGAATTTGCAGAATATTCCTATTCGTAACGAGGAAGGCCGCCGTATTCGCCAAGCCTTTATTGCCCGTGACGGTTATAAAATTATTGCTGCCGACTATTCCCAAATCGAGCTGCGCATTATGGCGCATTTGTCCAACGATGCCGGTTTGATTAACGCGTTTGCGCAAGGCAAAGACATTCACCGCTCCACCGCCGCTGAAATTTTCGGTTTGCCGTTGGAACAAGTGACGAGCGAACAACGCCGCAACGCAAAAGCCATTAACTTCGGCTTGATTTATGGTATGTCTTCTTTCGGACTTTCCCGTCAGCTTGGGATTTCCCGCGCGGATGCGCAACGCTACATGGATTTATATTTCCAACGTTACCCGGGCGTGCAAACCTTTATGCATGACATCCGTGAGAAGGCGAAAGCGCAGGGCTATGTGGAAACGCTGTTCGGACGCCGTTTATATTTGCCGGAAATCAATTCTTCCAACGCCATGCGTCGTAAAGGGGCGGAACGGGTGGCGATTAACGCACCGATGCAAGGTACCGCCGCCGACATCATCAAACGCGCCATGATTAAGCTAGATGAAATTACGCGCGATGATCCGGATATTCACATGATCATGCAGGTGCATGACGAATTGGTGTTTGAAGTGCGGTCAGAAAAAATCGCGTTTTTCAGCGAGCTCATCAAACAACTCATGGAAGCCGCCGCCGAACTTGTGGTACCATTGATTGTGGATGTCGGCGTGGGCGAGAATTGGGACGAAGCCCACTAACGTTAAGGAGAGAGCATGGCACACAAAATTATCCGTAGCGCAGATTTTACCGCCACCCGTGCTTGGGGCGGTTTGGATATTGCTGAAATGAATGGCATCAGCGTGCGGTTACATTGGACGAATGAGCCTTATAAATGGCATATCAATGATGGCGAGGAAGTTTTTGCGGTGATGGACGGCGTAGTGGAAATGCACTACAAAGAGCGTGGCGAAGCCAAGAGCGTATTGCTAGAAACCGGTGATATTTTCTACGCCGGCATCGGCACCGAACACGTCGCTCACCCGCAAGGCGAAGCACGAATTTTGGTGATTGAAAAGGCGGGGAGTATTTGATTAATAAAGAACTTAAATGTTGCAGAGATATAATAAAATATGACCGCAGAATCCTCCTCCTAAAAGAATTTTTATTTTACAAAACACCGGCGGACACAAAGTTATCAAATGACATAATTTTCGCATCAGCCATAACGTTTTAGTTTCCCAAGAGAGAAGTCATTGGCAAAAGTGCGGTAAAACTTAACCGTCTTTTATAGGTTCCAAGATGCAATGAACAAGGAGATCATCATGAAACTTTGGTATTCCACCACAAGTCCCTTTGTGCGCAAAGTGATGGCTGTGCTTAAATATCATAAATTGGACGAACAAATCGAATTGTTACGCGTGACATCCGCGTTCGATCCCAATTCGCCACATAACCAAGACAACCCGCTCGGACGCATTCCGGCGTTACAACTTGATAACGGAGAATGGTTGTTTGGTAGTCTATTAATCAGTGAATATTTAGATTCTATCGGACACAGTAAGTGTTTATTTCCACAAGGAGAACAACGTTGGCAGGTGCTGCAGGCGCATTCTTTAGTGGATGGCATTTTAGAAAATACCATTCCAATGCTTGCTGAACGCATGCTTCGCCCACAGGAAGAATGGTGGAAGACACGGCATGAACAACTCAATGAACGTAATTGTCGTAGTTTTATTGAATTGGAAAAGTACCTGACAAAATTTGGTGAGCAGTTAAATATCGGTACAATAAGTGCCGTCTGTCTTATCGACTGGTGGGTATTTCGTCAAACTCAAATCGGGTTAGATTTAAACAAGTTCTCCCCAAATTTAGTAACTTGGGCAGCACGTATGAATCAGCATTATGATTTTTTAGCGGAGACCAAACCAAGATAAAACACCTAGGAAAATAACCACACTTTTACGTTAAAAATACACTGGCTTTATGCCACAAAAAACAAAGGGTCTGACATCACATCAGACCCTTTATCATTTTTGTGCTTTATTCGTTAGAACGGAATATCATCATCAAAGTTATCCATCGGCGGTTCGGCTGCCGGTTTGCTTGCCGGAGTGGCACGTGGTGCAGTTGGCGCGCTTGGTGCTTGGCTTGAGTAGCTTGGCTGTGCTGCCGGCACGTAGCCCCCTCCGATGGCGCAAGCGTCCACGCTTGTGCCTGTAACTAAAATGAAAAAAGCACAAGCGTGGACGCTTGCGCCATCGGAGGGGTAGAAAAAAATAAAACTAATTAAGGCTCAAAATTATATGATGTTTGTGCAACATTGAAGCCATACTCTTCACGTATTTTTGTACCTACCTGAAAATTTATATTTATGCTTTATTCTGAAATGAGCTAATAAATGTAATTAATGCTGATTTTTGCTGTTCCGATAGTCCAATAATCATCTTCAATAAAACTTCATCTAACATTGTCATTTTTTCATTATCACCCACACCATAACGCAACCATTCTGGTTTAACTGATAACCACTTAGATAATGTTTCAATTTTATCCATTGATGGAATAGCCAAACCATTAAGCCATTTATGTACGGCTTGTTGAGTAACAGACTCATTTGGGTGTTGCAAATTAAATTTAGTTGCTATTTCACTTGTCTTCAAATTCTGCATAGCCATTGCTGAAAGAGCTAGTTTTAAACGCGCACTAAATTTTTCTTTTTCAGTTAATATTCTCATAATGAAAATAATTATGACTAAATCCCTAAAAAATCTGTAAACCATTATGGTTTTTGTGTAAACTAAATCAGTTTTGTTGTTTTTATTTTAGGTCTAATCTATGCATCATTTTGGTTTTCCTTTAGAAGTTCTTATTGTCTTCTTTTCAGCTATCTTATTTTCTGTTTATGTGGATTTAATTTCTCACCGTCACAGTAAAGAAATTACGGTAAAAAATGCCGCACTTTGGTCAATCTTTTGGATTTCATTGGCATTGGCGTTCTACTTTTATCTTTATTTCCGTTTCGAGCCGGAATGGGCAGATCTCTATCTTGCAGGATATATTCTCGAAAAGAGTTTATCCATTGATAACTTGATGGTATTTGTTGCGATCTTTGCATCTTTTGGGATTAAAGATCATCTTCAACACCGTATTCTTTATTGGGGAATCTTAGGAGCATTGATTTTCCGAGCTATTTTCGTTGTGATTGGAACAGGATTATTTGCCGCAAGTCCTTGGATTGGATTTATCTTTGCTGCATTTGTACTTTGGAGTGGTTGGAAAATGTTACGAGGCGGAGATGATAGTGAAGAAGAAATCGAAGACTATACTCATCACTGGAGTGTTCGTTTGGTAGGGAAAATGATGCCTGTTTTCCCAAAACTAGTGCAAGAAAAATTCTTTGTAAAACATAATGAATTAAATGCAGATCAAATAGTTTCCGTTACTCGTCAAGGTTTTCGTTACGCAACGCCTGCATTTTTATGTTTAATGGCAATTGAAACATCTGATGTAGCATTTGCCTTTGACTCAGTACCTGCTGTTATTGCTGTGACTCAAGAACCATTACTCGTTTATGCTTCAATGATTTTCGCGATTCTAGGATTACGTAGTCTCTATTTTATTCTTGCTGCACTCACAAAATATCTTGTTCACCTTGAAAAAGCTGTCATTGCCTTATTGTTCTTTATTGGTATCAAAATGGGAATTCAATCTTGGAATCACGCGGTATTTGATACAGGCATTCATATTTCTGCCAATGTTAGCCTTTATATTGTATTAGGTGTTTTATTTATTGGTGTTGTTGCTTCATTTATTTTCCCTGAAAAAGAAGAAGGATAATGCAATGAACGTAAAGAAATTGATTCTTCTGACCGCTTATTTTATCACTACAAATGTTTTGGCAAACCAACACTATATAACGCCACCAACGTCATCTACACATGGATATGTTCCAGTAATTAGTGATGAAATGGAACAACAATGTGTTGAAATCTACAACCAAGCGAAATGGTTAGGTGATTCGCTTCAAAATACTTATGTTGATCAATACTCTATCGCTTCCGTAAATGCGTGTAACCAGCAAGTTGCACAACATTCACAAATGATCGATTGGTTTAATCAAAATTGTGCGGGTAAACAATCTTATTCAGCTTGTAAAGTCGCAATGGAATTAAACCGTAAAAATGGTATTCCAGCTCAAAATTGTTATTAGGGAGAAAATTTATGCGTCGTTTACCTGTTTATTTATTAGTCGATACTTCTGGCTCAATGATGGGCGAGGCTATTGAATCTGTGCGTAATGGTTTACAAATGTTAGTTTCTGCATTACGTCAAGATCCTTACGCGTTAGAAACGGCTTATTTATCGGTGATTACTTTTGATAGTAAAGCAAAACAAGTTACTCCCTTAACAGAATTAATGAGCTTCCAGCTGCCAACTATCGAGGCATCAGGTTTAACAGCTATGGGGGAAGCACTTACGTTATTAACAGATTGTATTAATCGGGAAGTTCAAAAAGGCTCAGCAGAAGTAAAAGGTGATTGGAAACCTGTCATCTTTTTACTCTCAGATGGTGCACCAACCGATGATCTTCAAAAAGGGATTAACGCTTTAAGGACTGTAAAAACCGGTACTTTTGTTGCTTGTGCTGCAGGTACTGGTGCAGATACCAATGTGTTAAAACAAATTACCGAAAGCGTAGTTTCACTTGATACGGCAGATGCAAATTCAATCAAAGCCTTCTTTAAATGGGTTTCGGCATCGATTTCAGTTTCAAGCCAAAAAGTCGATCTGAATAAAAAAGATGTAGGCGGATTAGGAGAATTACCGCCACCACCTGCAGAATTAAACATTGTTTTATAAGTGGTGTGGTGAGTGCTATGGCAAGAAGATTACTAACGTATATTTGTATTGATACTTCAGGTTCGATGAAAGGCGAGCCAATTGAAGCAGTAAATGTAGGATTGCAGTCGCTGCTTTCAGCTTTACGACAAAATCCCTATGCTCTTGAAAGCGTTTACCTTTCTATTTCAACTTTTGATACGCAAATAAAAAATGTGCTGCCATTGACCGCACTTGAGGATGTTGTATTACCAATGATTTCTTGTCCTGATAGCGGGGCAACTTTTCTTGGCAAGATGTTAGAAGAAATCGCACAAATGGTCAAAAAAGATCGCATTCTTGCAACGACAGAGCAAAAAGGAGATTGGCGGCCGATTTTGATTTTACTCACAGATGGAAAACCATCAGACACATTTGCCTACGAACAATCTATACCACAAATCAAATCCTTAAACTTTGGCAATATTGTCGCTTGTGCAGCAGGCCCAAAGGCAGATCCTAATATTCTGAAAAAACTTACAGACACAGTTGTGTCATTAGATACTATGGATGCAAATAGTTTTGCTCAGTTCTTCCAATGGGTTTCAGCATCCGTTGCACAAACTAGTGTAAGTGTGGGGGCTGTGAATCATAACGATTTACCTCCACCACCTGATGAAATTAATATTGTATTCTAGGAAAAAATTATGCGTCGCTTACCTGTTTATCTTGTTGTCGATATTTCTGAAAGTATGGCGGGAGAAAATCTTCGCCAGATGCAAGAAGGCATAAACCGCCTTGTTAATCAACTTCGCCGCGATCCCTATGCGTTAGAATCTGTTTACCTTTCTGTGATTGCTTTTGCAGGGGCTGCAGGCACGTTAGCACCGCTAACAGAATTAATGACGTTTTACTCACCTCGCTTACCGATTGGCTCGGGGACATCTATTGGTGCAGTACTCAATCACCTAATGGATACTTTAGAAAAAGACATAGTTCGTAGTACACCCGTTAAAAAAGGCGATTGGAAGCCATTGGTTTACATTATGTCGGATGGTTCTACTACAGACGATCCTGGTCAAGCCATTTCTCGTTGGCAGCACCATTTTCACAATAAAGCCAAACTGATCAATATTGGCATTGGTAAATTTGCCAACCTTAACACATTAAGTGAGATTAGTGATTTAACTTATCGATTAGATGATGAAGATATTGAAAAAGTTTACCGAGCTTTATGTGAATCTGTCGCTGATTCTATTTTAAGTCAAAGTCGTTCTCTTGGTGTGGAATTACCTATTTCACTGAATAAAGAAATTTTAGAGAGCAGTGCAATTTCTTTAGTTAAAGATAAAGAACAAGCAGTCGCTTTAGATGAAAATTATGCAATCATCGTAGGGAAATGTAGCAAGGTGAAATTGCCTTATTTGATGAAATATGAGCGGATTGACAACAGCCCACTGGATAATGCGATTTTCCAATATGTTGGTGTTTATCCCGCGGAAAAAGATTACGAAGATTGGTCTGATCATCGTCCGAATCATAGCAAAATTTCTACATCCCAACTTTGGGGAGGAGGGGGTTGTCCGCATTGTGGTGCGGCATTTGGCTTATGTATGTGTAACTGCGGTCAAGTTTTTTGTGCTAATGGAGAAAAAGAAGTAGTTTGTCCAGGTTGTAATGAAACCTTGTATTTTAATGATGAAGCCGATGGTTCTGATTTTGATATTACTCGAGCAAGGGGATAGCAATGAATGCAACCGAACAATTAGAAAAAATTAAATTTTGGTTGAATCAAGCAGATGAAAAATACCTTGATGCCTTTGCTAGCCAAAATCAGACACTTATTTCGCATCTTTGTGAAATATGGCAACGCTTTCAGGATTCGAAGAACATAACATCATTGGAAAATAATATGTTTCTTATACAACCGACAGAACCTACGCCGATACATAAAAAAGATTTTATTATCACATTGCCAAATGCAAAACAGGATGAACATTATTTTTATCAAAAATCAGATGATTTGCCTGATATTCAATCTGTCTGCATAGAAGATAGTATTGGATTGCTGTGGAATATAGAAAATCAAACGTTAGAGGGGATACCCACAAAGAGCGGTGAATTTTTACTGACTTTTCAATTTACTGACGGCAATGTTGCACATTCAAACTTTTTTATCAATCCTAATCCAAAATATTTATGGAAGAACATTCCATCCGATAAAAATAGTCGTTTTTGGAAACCAGATAGTGCAAGTGATCGTATTCAAACTGAATATGGTCAATTGATCGCCGCACGGATGCGTGGACGCACTCACGCAATGAAAGGTACGTGCTGTGATGATGATTTTACTATTGCTTATCACGAAAAAACTAAACTTCATTTTATTGGGGTTGCAGATGGTGCCGGAAGTGCAGAGTTCTCTCGTCAAGGCTCAAAACTAGCCGTAAATGCTGCTCAATATAAAATTTTTGAATTACTTAATATTGAAGAGAAAGATTATTCAAAATTAGCTAAGATGAATGAACAACAGCTAATTTATATCACAAAAGCTATCTTTAAAGAAGCGGTGCAAGCTGCTTACATTGCTCAAGAAACAGCAGCAAGAGATGCTAACATTGAACTTAAAACGCTTTCGTGCACATTACTGCTTGTATTCACATTACCTTTAATTGATGGCAAATGGTTTTCTGCTTGTTATTGGGTAGGAGACGGTGCAGCTACTATTTTTGACCCAGTTACTCAGCAGGTTAAGTTATTAGGGGAAGTTGATTCAGGGCAATATTCTGGCGAAACACAGTTCTTAACATTATCCGAAGCGAATGCAGAAAAAATTACAACTCGTATTTATACAGATATTCGTGATTATCCAGCAATCTTGATGCTAATGACAGATGGTGTATCTGATCCTAAATTCCATAACGATACACAACTCAAAACATTTGAGGCTTGGAAAGTATTTTGGCAAGAATTATGTGAACCATTACAAAAAGCACAGCCAGAACAAGCACTAGAAGAATGGTTAGACTTCTTTTCAAAAGGCGAACACGATGACCGCACTTTAGCGATATTTATCCCGCAATCAGAATGGCAAGGAATAGCTTATCCGACAATAACTAATACTATCTCTGGCGAAAATTTAGCGATAGCAGATGAGCAGCCACAACAAGCGGTTGAAAACAACCAAGAACCTACTAATGAAGAAGCCAGAACCATCAACATTACTCAAAATAATGAAACAAAAACAATCACGCTTAAAAAAGCAAGTGATGTACAAGTTCAAAGGGAGCCTGAGTAATGAGTAAGATTATTACGCTTACCGCAACAAATGGTGAAACCATTCAATTTGTTGATGAAGTCAAAGCACAAGGAGGAATGAAAGATGTGATGTTTTCCCCCGATAAGGATTATGTCGTGGCGTTCTTCCGTGAGCCAGCTGATCCCGCAACAAAAGAGCGGTTAGAAATGATCACGGGTACCTATCGAGAAAAAATCTTTAATCAAGAGGGTGGAGAGTATCTAAAAAAACTCTTCTGTTGGCCTACCGCAGTGGTGGAATATCAAGGCAAGTTAGGGGTTGTTAGTCCTTTCTATCGCGCTTGTTTTTTCTTTCAATATGGTAGCCGTAATAACGATATGCTCGGTATTAAAGGAAAAGATAAAGACGGGAAATGGTTTGCTAGTGCTTCTAATCGCAATAAGTTTCTGGAACCACGAGAATTAGGCGATTGGATGTTACACCTGAAGGTATGTTTAATGCTGGCTCGTGCTGTTCGCCGTATGCATATGGCTGGGTTAAGTCATAGTGATTTGGGTTATAAAAACTGTTTAATTGATCCGACCACAGGGCAAGCTAGTTTGATTGATATTGATGGTTTAGTTGTACCAGGAAAACATCCACCAACTGTGGTTGGCACACCTGATTTTATTGCTCCTGAAGTAGTAGCAACCCAGCACTTAGATAAAAGTGATCCAAAACGAAAACTACCTAGTCGTATTACCGATTTACACGCACTAGCCGTTTTAATTTATATGTATTTACTTTATCGCCATCCATTGCGTGGCGATAAGGTTTTTGATGTAAATGATAGCCAGCGTGATGAAGAGTTAGGAATGGGCGAGAAAGCATTATTTATTGAACACCCAATCGATCATAGCAATCGTATTAAAATTAATAATGTTAAGGATAGTGAACTTCCTTGGAAAGATACGCAAAAAATGCCTTACACCATTACAGGACCTTATTTAAGCGAATTATTTAAACGAGCTTTTATAGATGGATTGCATAATCCATTAGCTCGACCCACTGCAGATGAATGGGAACAAGCATTAGTAAAAACGGTTGATTTATTGCAACCGTGTAGTAACTCAAATTGTGAACAAAAATGGTATGCTTTCGATAACTCTAAATCGCCTAAATGCCCATTCTGTGGTACAGCTCATCAAGGAAAATTACCTATATTAAATTTATATTCTGCTGCACCAAATGGCAGTTATCGCCCTGATAATCACAGAATTATGGTCTACAGCGGGCAATCACTTTTTAAATGGCACGCTGACAATCGCGTATTTCCTAATGAAAAATTGAAAGCCGAAGATGCTAAACGCGTTGGTTATTTCATTCAACATCAAGGAAATTGGTGGCTCGTGAATGAAAATCTGCCTGATATGGTAGATGTAAATACTAAACAACCGATTCCTATTGGTGGAAAAGTGAAGCTTGAAGAAAACGCAAAAATTCTTTTGAAAAAGGGCGAAGGCGGACGACTGATCGTTGTTCAAATGGCAGGTGTATAAGATTTATCAACTCAAGAAAAACTGGAGAATTACAATATGGCAATTTCATTAACCAAAGGTCAAAATGTTTCATTAAGTAAAACTGATCCTAACCTAAAAAATGTTTTAGTCGGCTTAGGTTGGGACGCTCGCTCTACTGATGGGAAAAATTTTGATTTAGATGCTAGTGTATTTATGGCAACAGAAAACGCTAAAGTGCCTTCTGATAGCTATTTCATTTTCTATAATCAATTAGTTTCACCTTGTGGTGGTGTAGAACATACTGGGGATAACCTGACTGGAGACGGCGATGGTGATGATGAAAGCGTAATTGTTAGATTAGATAAAGTAGAAAGCAATATCAAATCACTTTTTATTACTGTAACTATTCACGATGCAGAAGCTCGTCGTCAAAATTTTGGTCAAGTCAGCAATGCATTCGTACGTATTGTTAATAATGATACTGGTGATGAAATTGTTCGTTTTGATCTTTCTGAAGATTACAGTACAGAAACAGCCATGGTATTTGGTGAAATTTATCGCCATAACGGTGAATGGAAATTCCGTGCAATAGGCCAAGGTTATGCTGGCGGACTATATGTACTTTGCAAGCAATATGGAGTAAATGTGGGTTAATTGGAGTTACAAATGGTTTCACTAAGCAAAATTACGTTAGAGAAAAAAGGTGACTCTCATAAAATTGATCTATCAAAAGCTACAGATCAACAAATAACTATTAACTTAAACTGGACACAACAAAAACCGGTGGGCTTTTTTGGTAGTTTATTTGGAAAAGCCAAAGAAATTGACTTAGATCTTGGTTGTTATTGGGAGTTACAGGATGGAACCGCATCTTTGATTGATGGTCTGCAATTTTCTAAAGGCCGTGGTGGCTCAAAAGAACGCTTAACTCGTCAAGGTTGCTATATACAAGCACCTTGGGTATGGCACTGTGGTGATGATAGAAATGGAAGTTCATCTGAGGGGGAAAATATTTTAGTTAACCCCAAAGGGATTCGGGATTTACGCCGCTTAGTAATTTACTGTTTCATTTATGAAGGAGTAGCAAAATGGGCTGAATCTGATGCTATTGTTACTGTTAAAGTGCCAAATCAACCTGAAATCGTCGTTGAAATGGGTAAACAAACTGATCCTCGTACATTCTGCGCCATTGCAACTATTGATTTTGATGGAACTCAAATGTCAGTTCGAAAAGATATCAACTTCTTTAATGGGCACGCAGATTGTAGTAACTATTATGACTGGGGATTTAAATTCTCAGCAGGATCTAAATACTTTTAGAATATCCATACCAAGTAGGGTTAAAAATATCTATTTTTTAACCCTATTTTTTATATCTAAATCACATATCAATTAACTAAAAGTTCTTGGCGTATATATTCTAAATTCATTAAAAATACCGCATGCGTTTTTTACTTACTTTAGGAGATCCTATGCTTTTAACAGGGTTATTTTGTGGTATTTTGCTTGGCTTTGTGATGCAACGTGGACGCTTTTGTATCACCGGTGCATTTCGTGATTTATATGTCACCAAAAACAACAAAATGTTTGTTGCATTACTTATTGCCATTACGGTGCAATCTGTCGGTTTCTTTTTATTAAAAGAAATAGGTGTGTTGAATGTTGATCCGGCTGAAAACTTTGCCTTTTTGGCTGTATTAATCGGCGCATTTTTATTTGGTATCGGCATTGTGTTGGCTGGCGGTTGTGCCACAGGAACTTGGTATCGTGCAGCAGAAGGTTTAGTCGGAAGCTGGATTGCACTTTTTACCTATATGCTGTTAAGCGCAATGATGAGAACCGGCCCGCTCGATGATTTTAATAAAGCATTACGCGATATTAATATCGAACAACGCAATATTTACGATACCTTCGGCATTTCACCGTGGTGGTTGGTCGCATTACTTAGCTTGATTACCGGTTATTATGTGTACAAACATTTAAGCAAACCGGCGCCCAAATTAGCGACGCTTAAACCAAGAAAAACAGGTCTAGCCCATTTTTTATTTGAAAAACGCTGGCATCCTTTTGTGTCTGCCGTGTTGGTGGGATTAATCGCCTTGCTCGCTTGGCCTTTAAGCGTAGCAACAGGACGTGAATTTGGCCTAGGTATTACCGGCCCTTCTGCCAACATCATGCAATACCTCGTTACCGGCAATGACAAATTTATTAACTGGGGTGTGTTCCTCGTCCTAGGGATTTTTATTGGTTCATTTATTGGGGCGAAAGGAAGCAATGAATTTCGTGTTCGCGTTCCCGATGTCACGACCATTTTGCGTAGCGCACTAGGCGGGATTTTTATGGGTATCGGTGCAAGTCTTGCAGGCGGTTGCTCTATTGGTAATGGCTTGGTTGAAACCGCTTTCTTCTCATGGCAAGGCTGGATTTCTCTGCCGGTAATGGTGCTTGGCACCTGGGTTGCCGCCTACTTTACCATTATTCGACCGCAACGATTAAAAACCGTCACAGCTTAATTTTAGGAGATAAAAATGATTGTTAAATTACCTACACTCGGTTTAGTTTGCCCTTTCCCCTTGGTTGAAGCCAAAGAAGCCATGGCGAAACTCAATAAGGGCGATGGGTTAGAAATTGAATTTGACTGCACACAAGCCACAGAAGCCATTCCGGCATGGGCGGCAGAAGAAGGTTACGAAGTAACTGATTTTGAACAAATCGATGATGCTAAATGGAAAATTACCGTCATTAAATAAGGTACAAGGGCAGTCAAAATTTGCGGTATTTAAGTTGGAAAAACACATAGAAAAACCACCGCACTTTAGTTTGCCGTGTTATTGATGTCGCTTTTTTAATTAAATAAGCCCTCCGATGGCGCAAGCGTCCACGCTTGTGCCTATTTTTCTAAGGATTAATCAATGAGCACACACCTTACAAATCCCACTTACGTTAAAAATACATCAACTTTATGCCACAAAAAACAAAGGGTCTGACATCACATCAGACCCTTTATCATTTTTGTGCTTTATTCGTTAGAATGGAATATCATCATCAAAATTATCCATTGGCGGTTCGGCTGCCGGTTTGCTTGCCGGAGTGCCACGTGGTGCAGTTGGCGCGCTTGGTGCTTGGCTTGAGTAGTTTGGCTGTGCTGCCGGCGCGTAGCCGCCGGATTGACGATCAGATCGGCTGTCTAACATTTGTAAAACATCGCCTTGAATTTCTGTGGTGTAGCGATCTTGGCCGTTTTGATCTTGCCATTTGCGGGTTCTTAAACGCCCTTCGACATAAACTTTAGACCCTTTGCGTAGGTATTCGCCCGCCACTTCCGCCTGACGACGATAGAACACAATGCGGTGCCATTCGGTGACTTCACGACGTTCGCCGGTGTTTTTATCATTCCAGCTTTCACTGGTGGCAACGGTAATGTTGGCAACCGCTTCGCCGTTCGGCATGGTACGAATTTCAGGATCGTTACCTAAGTTACCAACAATAATGACTTTATTTACTCCAGCCATAATATCCTCTTCTTTATTCAATTTTACTGTAAAAAAATTTGCTCTATTCTGCCTGAAAATTCGGAATAAATCCACGCCTTCAACAAAATTAACTGGATATTTGCACAGTTATTTAGGAATATGCGATAATTGTCGCATATTTACACTTCTTTCATTTATAAAATCTATTATGGATACCATCGACATTCGTGGGGCAAGAACCCACAATCTGAAAAATATTAACTTAACCATTCCCCGTGATAAATTAATCGTCATTACCGGCTTATCCGGCTCAGGCAAATCTTCTTTGGCTTTTGACACGCTGTATGCCGAAGGGCAACGCCGTTATGTGGAATCCTTGTCCGCCTATGCGCGTCAATTTTTGTCATTAATGGAAAAACCCGATGTGGACCATATTGAAGGGCTTTCACCGGCCATTTCTATTGAGCAAAAATCCACCTCGCACAACCCTCGTTCAACGGTGGGTACCATTACCGAAATTCACGATTACCTGCGTTTGTTGTTTGCCCGCGTGGGCGAGCCGCGCTGCCCTCATCATAATGTGCCGCTCACGGCGCAAACGATCAGCCAAATGGTGGATAAAGTGCTTTCCCTGCCTGAAGAAAGCAAAATGATGTTGTTGGCGCCGGTAGTAAAAGAGCGCAAAGGGGAACACATTAAATTATTGCAACAAATTGCTGCGCAAGGCTACATTCGCGCCCGTATTGATGGTGAGATTTGCGATTTATCCGATCCGCCAAAACTGGAATTACAGAAAAAACATACCATTGAAGTGGTGGTGGATCGCTTTAAAGTGCGGTCGGATTTAGCCACAAGATTGGCGGAATCCTTTGAAACCACGCTCGAGCTTTCCGGCGGCACAGCGGTCGTCGCGTATATGGACGATCCGAAAGCGGAAGAACTGGTGTTCTCTGCTAACTTTGCCTGTCCGCACTGTGGCTATTCCGTACCGGAACTGGAACCTCGTCTCTTCTCCTTTAATAACCCTGCCGGCGCGTGCCCGACTTGTGACGGTTTGGGCGTACAACAATATTTTGATGAAAAACGCGTGGTGCAAAATCCGAGTATTTCTCTTGCCAATGGCGCCATTAAAGGCTGGGATCGTCGCAATTTTTATTATTACCAAATGCTCACCTCCTTGGCGAAACACTACCATTTCGATATTGAAACGCCTTTTGAAGAACTGCCGAAAAAAATCCAACAGATTATTTTGCACGGTTCGGGCAAGGAAGAAATCGAATTCCAATACATGAACGATCGCGGCGATGTGGTGTTACGCCACCATGTCTTTGAAGGCATTTTGAACAACATGGCGCGCCGTTATAAAGAAACGGAATCCATGTCAGTGAGGGAAGAACTTGCCAAACACATCAGCAATCGCCCTTGCGCCGATTGTGGCGGTTCGCGTCTGCGTCCCGAGGCGCGTAACGTTTATATTGAGCAAACCAATCTGCCTGATGTCTCGGAGAAAAGCATCGGGGAAGCCTTGAGCTTTTTTGGAGAGCTACAGCTGAGCGGACAAAAAGCGCAAATCGCCGAGAAGATTCTGAAAGAAATCAAAGAGCGGTTACAATTTTTGGTGAATGTGGGCTTGAATTATCTTTCCCTTTCCCGCTCCGCCGAAACTCTTTCGGGCGGTGAAGCACAACGCATTCGTCTTGCCAGCCAAATCGGCGCAGGCTTGGTCGGCGTGATGTATGTATTAGATGAACCGTCTATCGGTTTGCATCAACGGGATAACGAACGCTTGCTCAACACCTTGATTCACTTACGAAATCTCGGCAACACCGTGATTGTGGTAGAACACGATGAAGATGCGATTTTAAGCGCCGACCACATTATCGACATCGGCCCGGGTGCGGGTGTGCATGGTGGTAATGTCATTGCCGAAGGCACAGCGCAACAAATCATGCAAAATCCAAACTCGCTTACGGGTAAATTCTTATCCGGCGCGGAAAAAATCGAAATACCGAAAAAACGCACCACACTTGATAAGAAAAAAACACTCAAGCTGTTCGGTGCATCAGGCAATAATCTGAAAAACGTCAACTTAGAGATTCCGGTCGGCTTGTTTACCTGTATCACCGGCGTGTCCGGTTCAGGCAAATCCACGTTGATAAACGACACCTTGTTCCCGATTGCTCAAAACGCGTTAAACCGTGCGGAAAATGCGGAAGCCGCGCCGTATAAATCTATCGAAGGTTTAGAATTTTTCGACAAAGTCATCGATATTGACCAAAGCCCAATTGGTCGTACTCCGCGCTCTAACCCGGCAACCTACACCGGCGTGTTCACCCCGATTCGTGAGCTGTTCGCCGGCGTACCGGAAGCCCGTGCACGCGGTTACAACCCGGGGCGTTTCAGTTTTAATGTACGCGGCGGGCGTTGCGAAGCTTGTCAGGGCGATGGTGTAATCAAAGTGGAAATGCACTTCCTGCCGGATGTGTACGTGCCTTGCGACCAATGTAAAGGTAAACGCTACAACCGCGAAACCTTGGAAATTCGCTACAAAGGCAAAACCATTCATCAAGTGTTGGATATGACCGTGGAAGAAGCGCGCGAATTTTTCGATGCGGTTCCAATGATTGCGCGCAAACTGCAAACTCTAATGGACGTGGGCTTGTCTTACATCCGCTTGGGGCAATCCTCCACCACCCTATCCGGCGGTGAAGCGCAACGGGTAAAATTGGCGACGGAACTCTCTAAACGGGATACGGGCAAAACCCTGTATATTTTGGACGAACCTACTACCGGGCTACACTTTGCCGACATCAAACAACTGCTTTCCGTGTTGCACCGCTTGCGCGATCAAGGCAATACTATCGTGGTCATTGAGCACAATTTAGACGTGATTAAAACCGCCGACTGGATTGTGGATCTCGGCCCGGAAGGCGGTAGCGGCGGCGGACAAATTATCGCCACCGGTACGCCGGAGCAGGTCGCTAACGTAGAAGGTTCGCATACCGCGCGATTCCTGAAAGGGATTTTGGCGAAAGGGTAAAAACATTTTATTTTTCTACCGCACTTTTGCGCGTATTGTCTGGATAATTTTGCCTTATTCGTGCAACAAGTTGCACGCTACAGTCTGGGTAATTTTGCCTTGTTCATGCAGCACGTTGCACGCGACGTTGGTTCAATCACGTTTTGGATTCTCGTAGCGTGCATCTTGATGCACGAAATACCTTTCCGTTCATTTTGGTGAATGGATAAAAACGCCCCAACAATGACCGTGCATTTAAGCACATCGTTTGTTTAATTCCGTCTTTTTCGTGCAACAAGTTGCACGCTACATTGTCTGGGTAATTTCGCCTTGTTCGTGCAACACGTTGTATGCGACGTTGGTTCAATCACGTTTTTGATTCTCGTAGCGTGCATCTTGATGCACGAAATACCTTTCCGTTCATTTTGGTGGATGGATAAAAATGTCCCAACAATGACCGTGCCTTTAAGCACATCGTTTGTTTAATTCCGTCTTTTTCGTGCAACAAGTTGCACGCTACATTGTCTGGGTAATTTCGCCTTGTTCGTGCAGCATGTTGTATGCTACATGACGTTATTTTAATCGTGCAATACGGTAATATTACATGGGCAAAATTTGTAAAAAAAAGACCGCACTTTGATTTTGTCATTCAAAGTGCGGTCAGAATTTCAGGCGTTTTGAGAGATTATTCCACGGTAACCGCTTTCGCTAAGTTACGAGGCTGATCCACATCGGTGCCTTTAATCAGGGCAATGTGATAAGCCAACAGCTGCATCGGCACGGTGTAATAAATCGGTGCGGTAATATCATTTACCGTTGGCATGGTGATGATTTTCATGCCTTCCGCTTCATTAAAACCGGCCTCTTTATCGGCAAACACATACAATTGACCACCACGGGCGCGCACTTCTTCTATGTTGGATTTGATTTTTTCCAGCAATTCATTGTTTGGTGCGACCACAATCACCGGCATATCGGTATCAATTAAGGCTAACGGCCCGTGTTTTAGCTCACCGGCGGCATAGGCTTCTGCGTGAATATAGGAAATTTCTTTTAACTTTAACGAGGCCTCCATCGCAATGGGGTAGAACTCGCCACGACCTAAAAATAACGCATGGTTCTTTTCGGCAAAATCTTCCGCCAAAGTTTCAATGTGTTTATCGAACGCTAAAGCCTTTTCAATCTCCGCCGGCAACGCTTGCAATGCTTTCACAATTTCCTGCTCTTTCTCAGTGGAAAGGGTCTGTTTGGCTTTACCAACCGCCACAACTAACATTAACAATGCGGCTAACTGCGTTGTAAAGGCTTTGGTGGAGGCTACCCCGATTTCTACGCCAGCGCGGGTCATGAATGCCAGATCCGATTCGCGCACGAGGGACGAGCCGGCTACGTTACAAATCGTCATCGCTGCCATATAGCCTTTTTCTTTCGCTAAACGTAAGGCGGCTAGGGTATCCGCCGTTTCACCGGATTGGGAAATCGTAATCAATAAACTGTTTGGGCGTACTACAAATTTGCGGTAACGAAATTCAGAGGCAATTTCCACATCACAACTCACGCCGGCTATGCTTTCAAACCAATAACGAGACACCATCCCGGAATTGTAAGATGTACCACAAGCCACGATTTGAATGTGTTCCACTTTTTCGAGAATGTCTTTCGCACCGTTACCGATCGCTTCCACCACCACGTTATTGTGGGTTACACGACCTTCCATCGTGTTGATAAGTGCGGTTGGTTGTTCGTAAATTTCTTTTTGCATGAAGTGGCGGTGTTTGCCTTTTTCCGCCGCATCGTTTTCTAAATTGGAGTCATGCGCCTCACGCTCGACTTTATGACCATCGCGATCGTAAATATCCACGGAACGGCGAGTAATTTCTGCAATGTCGCCCTCTTCTAAGAAAATAAAACGGCGGGTAACGCTTAACAAAGCAAGTTGGTCAGAAGCCAGGAAGTTTTCGCCGATACCCAAACCGATCACCAATGGGCTGCCGGAGCGCGCTGCCACAAGATGTTCCGGATGCATACGATCCATCACGACCATACCATAAGCACCGGTTAATTGTTTTACGACGTTCTGCACGGCTTCCAATAAACTGCCTGCGCTGCGCATTTCCCATTCCACCAAATGTGCAATGACTTCCGTATCTGTTTGGGAGGTAAACACATAACCACGCGCTTTCAACAACGCACGCAATTCTTCATAGTTTTCGATAATACCGTTATGCACCACCGCAAAATTACCGGAAACGTGGGGGTGTGCGTTATCTTCGGAAGGTGCGCCGTGGGTAGCCCAACGGGTATGCGCAATGCCGGTGCCACCGATAAGCGGTGATTTTTCCACTGCCTCATTCAACGCTTTCACTTTGCCTAAGCAACGTACACGTTGTAATTCATGTTGTAAATTGACTACTGCCAATCCTGCGGAGTCATAACCACGGTATTCAAGGCGATGTAATCCATTAATTAAAATTTCTGCCACATCACGTTGTGCGACGGCACCAACAATTCCACACATAACTTTTTGCTCTCCTGAAATAAGCTAAAAAAACATTATTTAAAATAACCGCACTTTTAAGCGCAAATGACATCTACGCCATGGGCTTCAATGCGTTTTTTACTGTCTTCCGACAACAAATTATCGGTAATCAATACATCAATTTGCTGCCATACCAATTCAACATTAGGCATCTTTCGCCCAATCTTTTGAGATTCCACCATCACAATCACTTCGCGCGCCACATCCGCCATCACTTGGCTTAAGCCAACCAATTCGTTGAACGTGGTCGTTCCCCGATCAAAATCAATTCCATCAGCACCGATAAACAGCTGGTCGAAGTTATAGGAACGCAATACTTGCTCCGCCACTTTGCCTTGAAAAGACTCAGAAGCCTTATCCCATGTACCACCGGTCATTAACAACGTTGGCTCATTTTCGAGAGAACGCAGCTCGTTCGCTACATACATAGAATTAGTCATCACCACCAACCCTTGCTTGTTGTTCAACTGTTTAATCAATGCCGCTGTAGTGGTGCCACTATCAATAATAATACGGTTGTGATCTAAAATACGTTCGGCTGCCCGTTTAGCAATCGCCAACTTTCGTTCCGAAAGAAAATCTTCCTGTTCGTCCTCAATGAGTTCTTGCGGCATTAAGATCGCGCCACCGTAGCGACGCACTAAGAAACCATTGTTCTCTAACACCGTTAAGTCTTTACGAATCGTGACTTCCGAAGTATCAAACAGCTGAACAAGCTGATCAACGCTAACTTCTCCACGCTCCAGCAATAATTGCATGATGCCGTGACGACGTTGTTGGGTATTGCGAGGCTGTATGTGTCGTTTAGTCATTTCCAAACCAAAATAGTTCCAGTTAAATTTCGGTTCGAAAGTTTATAGCCATTTAGAAAGGATGTAAATAAAAAGATAGGCAACAAAAAACCCTGTTTACTAGAAACAGGGTTTAAAGATTAAATATCAGAACTAATTATTTAACAGCATCTTTTAATGCTTTACCAGAAACGAATGCCGGCACTTTAGAGGCTGCGATTTGGATTTCGGCGCCTGTTTGTGGGTTACGACCGGTACGCGCTTTACGCTCATTGATTTTAAATGTGCCGAAACCGATTAATTGTACGGCATCACCTTTTTTTAAGCTTTCAGTGATTGCATCTAAAGTTGCTTCTAAAGCAGCTTTAGCTTGTTTTTTATTTAATTCGGCTGCGCTTGCAATAGCATCAATTAAATCTGTTTTGTTCATAGATTAGTACCTTCTATTTTTTAAATTTAACAGTAGTGGAATAAATAACATGATTACTTATTCAATAAACCGGGATCACTATAATCAGTGCAGGCAAAGCTTAATCTAAGTTGCCTTGAAAGCAAAGCATGAATTATGATTTTTGTGGAAAATATCACATTACCGTTCTATTTTTATACAAATATTCGAAACCGACTCTTCACGCAACGCATTTTTTAAATCAGAAATCAGTTCAACATCATGCCTTTCCGCCTCTTTTAACGCGCGGTACAGTTGCCATTGCACATCTAATTCTTGCTGGATTAAATCCGATTCCTTCAGTTCCACCTCGGATAAGGTGCGATCATATTCCGTTTCTAAATAACCTGCTACCGTTCCCAGTGACAGTTGACTTACTTTCACCGCTTGCTCCAATGATGCGCCAGCAATGATGGTATGCAACACTTCTGCCAGCCCTTCACAGGCATCTAATGCCGGCACAACACCGTAAAAATCATAGTCATTCACATCCGGAATAATGTTTTCCAGTTTTTCTAACTGATTCTCAAAATTAATGTTGGCCTCTTTAACCGTTAAATATTCCCACACCAAATTCAAAATATTGTGATACACCTTGGCGTTTTGTGGTTGTTCTGTGATTTCGCAAAACAAATGATAGTTGGGATACATTCGTTCGCATAGGCACGCCATAAAAGTTAAATGCTGCCAAGTGGCGAGATTTTCTAAACGTTTATGAATCGGATTTCGCATATTATTTTTACCACACTTTAGAGATGATAAGGCTTGGATAGCTGGTGTACCGCATCCACCAACACTTTCGGGCTGTCTTCCGGCACGTCCTGATGAATGCCATGCCCAAGATTAAATACATGGCCGCTCCCTTCACCAAACGCTGCCAAAATCGACCGTACTTCCTCTTCAATTCGGTTAGCGGGCGCATATAATACGCTTGGATCCATGTTGCCTTGCAATGCCACTTTATGCCCAACGCGACGACGTGCCTCCGCAATATCCACCGTCCAATCTAATCCCACGGCATCACAACCGGTATCGGCAATAGCTTCTAACCATAATCCACCGCCTTTGGTAAATAAGGTAACCGGCACACGACGCCCCTCGTGATCGCGAATCAAACCATCTACGATTTTGTGCATATAACGCAAGGAAAATTCCGGATATTCACGATGCGCCAACACGCCGCCCCACGTATCAAACACCATGACCGCCTGGGCGCCGGCTTTAATTTGCGCATTTAAGTAAAGAATCACGCTGTCTGCCAGTTTATCTAACAAGGCGTGCAATAAGTGCGGTTCGCTATATAGCATTTTTTTAATTTTAGTAAAGGCTTTAGAAGAACCGCCTTCTACCATATAAGTGGCCAATGTCCACGGGCTCCCGGAAAAGCCGATAAGGGGCACTTCTCCATTTAATTCACGACGAATCGTGCGCACCGCATTCATCACATATTGCAGTTCTTGTTCCGGATCCGGAATAGGTAAATTTTCCACCGCACTTTTGCTGTCGATAACCCGTTCAAATTTCGGCCCCTCACCGGCGCCAAAGCTTAAGCCGAGTCCCATGGCATCAGGAATCGTTAAAATATCGGAAAATAAAATCGCAGCATCCAAAGCATAACGGCGCAACGGTTGTAATGTCACCTCACAAGCCAAATCCGCATTACGACACAAGGACATAAAATCACCGGCTTGCGCACGAGTGGCTTTGTATTCCGGCAAATACCGCCCCGCTTGGCGCATCATCCAAATCGGCGTCATATCCACAGGTTGACGTAAAAGGGCTCTTAAATAACGGTCATTTTTTAATGTGCTCATAAAACCTCATGATTTATTTTTATCTTGTTGACATAAAACAAGCGTTGCTTCAATTAATTTACGCGCAATAGTGCCATGTGGCGGCAATTCGGGCAAAGTCTGTTCGCAATCAAACCACTGCGCATCGTAGATTTCTTCCGGTTGGATGTGAATTTCTCCTGACGCATAATCAGCCAAAAAGCCCACCATTTGCGAATTAGGAAATGCCCATGGCTGATTACCAACATAACGTAAATTTTTCACTTTAATCTGTGTTTCTTCCCAAACTTCACGGTGCACAGCCTCTTCAAAGGTTTCACCCACTTCTACAAAACCTGCCAGCGTCGTGTACATACCGCCTTTGTGGCGCATATGATTTGCTAACAAAATTTGCGAACCGCGCCGAACGGCAACAATCACACAAGGGCAGATTACAGGATAAGTACGAAAGCCGCAAACTTGACATTGTACCGCCCACTCATCCGATTTTTGTTCGGTTTTGCCACCGCACTTGCCACAAAATTGGTGCGTTTGGTAAAAATGATTTAATTCTACGCCACGGGCAAGCAGATTAAATTGTTCCTGTGGTAATGACAGCTGATCGCGCAAGGAAAAATACGCACGCGTATCATCCGTTTTGGATTCCACCAAATACAGTGGTTGTCCTACCCACTCGCCAATACGCATGGCGTGAAGTCCGGTTAATCCTAACTCATCGGCACGACCAAAAGGAAGTTTGCCATCCACCCAATGAATCGATGACGCTTGCGTAAAGAGCCAAAAGCCCTGTTTGTCAGGCTCAATTAGTTTCATTTTTAACACCTGTTGCAATACGCAGAAAACACGTCCATTTTCTACCGCACTTTATGGTTCCGAGAAGAAAAAAGTGCGGTCATTATAAAAGGTATTTGTTCATTTAGCGAATGATCCCCATAAAAAAACCCGAGACTTAGCTCGGGTTTCTTCTTGCAGGAATATTATTCTGCGTGATCGTCTTCTTCTACCATATTTAACATTTCAGCTAAACTGGCCTCGGCATCCTCAGAGGTCATGACGAATTCAGAAGCAATCTCTTCTTCATCCATCGCCGATAGTCTTACCGGCACCTCTTCATCCGCGATAACTGACGCGTTTTTATGACGATTTTGGTGATACGCAAAACCGGTACCTGCCGGAATCAAACGACCTACGATGACGTTTTCTTTCAAGCCGCGCAATTCATCGCGTTTACCTGCCACTGCTGCTTCCGTTAACACACGAGTGGTTTCTTGGAAGGAGGCCGCAGAGATGAAGGACTCGGTGGCCAAGGACGCTTTGGTAATACCCAATAATTCGCGTTCAAATTCTACCGGCGGTTTGCCTTCCGCTTCACGTTTACGGTTAACGATTTTCACGCGAGCTACTTCCACTTGTTCCCCTTCAAGGAATTCGGAGTCGTAAGCTTTGGTAACAATCGCTTTACGCAACATTTGGCGTACGATCACTTCGATGTGTTTATCGTTAATTTTTACCCCTTGTAAGCGGTAAACTTCTTGGACTTCATTCACGATATATTCGGTTACCGCGTGTACACCGCGTAAACGTAAGATGTCATGTGGCGTTTCCGCACCATCGGAGATTAAATCACCGCGTTCAACCATTTCACCTTCGAATACGTTCAATTGACGCCATTTTGGAATCATTTCTTCGTACACTTCGCCTTCTGCCGGCGTAATCAATAAACGGCGTTTACCTTTGGTTTCTTTACCGAAGGACACGATACCGGAGATTTCCGCTAAAATCGCAGGCTCTTTCGGTTTACGCGCTTCAAACAAGTCTGCCACGCGTGGAAGACCACCGGTAATATCTTTCGTTCCCACAGATTCTTGTGGAATACGTGCTAACGGATCACCGATATGCACTTCTGCGCCGTCATCTAAGGTCACGATAGCTTTACTTGGTAAGAAGTATTGCGCCACTACGTCAGTACCCGGAACAACAACATCGTTGCCTTTGTCATCTACCAGTTTGATTGCCGGACGTAAGTCTTTACCAGCGGTTGCACGTTCACCCACATCTTGCACTACGATAGAAGAAAGACCGGTTAATTCGTCGGTTTGACGGGTAACAGTTAAACCATCCACGATATCTACGAATTTTACAAAACCGCTCACTTCAGAGATAACCGGCATAGTATGCGGATCCCAGTTAGCAATGGTTTCACCGGCATTCACCTCTTGGTGATCACCTTTGTTTAGAATCGCGCCGTAAGGCACTTTATAGTGCTCTTTGGTACGACCGAAAGTATCCACAACGGTTAATTCGGTATTACGAGAGGTTAGCACCAATTTGCCTTCGTTATTCGTAACGAATTTTGCATTGGCTAAACGCAATGTACCGTTGTTTTTCACTTGTACGCTAGACTCTTTGGCTGCTGCAGATGCCGCACCACCAATGTGGAACGTACGCATGGTTAACTGTGTTCCCGGCTCACCGATAGATTGTGCCGCAATAACACCCACCGCTTCACCTTGGTTAATCAAGTGACCGCGCGCTAAGTCACGACCGTAACATTTCGCACAGACACCAAAGTCGGTATTACAGGTTACAACAGAACGGACTTTCACGCTGTCCACAGAATTTTCGTCTAATACATCACACAATTTTTCATCTAATAAGGTATTGCGTGGAATTAATACTTCTTCTGTACCTGGTTTTAAGATGTCTTCTGCCGCAACACGACCTAAAACTTGTTCACGTAGAGGCACTTTTTCATCGCCCCCCTCAATTAACGGGGTCATCACGATACCTTCGTGTGTACCACAGTCATCTTCTACGATAACAAGGTCTTGCGCTACGTCAACTAAACGACGGGTTAAGTAACCGGAGTTCGCTGTTTTCAACGCGGTATCCGCCAAACCTTTACGCGCACCGTGAGTAGAAATAAAGTATTGTAAAACGTTCAAACCTTCACGGAAGTTTGCGGTAATCGGGGTTTCGATAATGGAGCCATCCGGACGTGCCATCAAACCACGCATACCGGCTAACTGACGAATCTGTGCTGCAGAACCACGCGCACCGGAATCTGCCATCATAAAGATGCTGTTGAAAGACGCTTGTTTTTCCGGTTTACCTTCACGGTTAATGACTTCTTCCGTAGATAAGTTTTCCATCATGGCTTTCGCCACACGTTCGTTGGCTGCCGCCCAAATATCGATCACTTTGTTATAGCGTTCGCCGGCAGTCACAAGACCGGATTGGAATTGTTCCTGAATTTCAGCCACTTCTTCTTCCGCGGCAGAAATAATTTCGTATTTCTTCGCCGGAATCACCATATCGTCGATACCAACAGAAGAACCAGAACGTGCCGCATAAGCAAAACCGGTGTACATGATTTGGTCAGCAAACATCACACTGGCTTTCAAGCCTAAACGACGATAGCTTTCGTTAATTAACTTAGAAATCGCTTTTTTGCCAAGAGTTTGGTTAAACAAGCTAAACGGCATTCCTTTCGGCGCGATCATCCATAAAATGGCACGACCGATGGTTGTGTCGGTTAATGTGGTTTTTGATTCAAACTCACCTGCTTCATTTTTCACATACTCGGTAATACGAACTTTCACACGAGAATGTAATTCTGCTTGACCGGTACGATAGGCTTTTTCTGCTTCGCGTGGGTCTTGCAATAACATGCCTTCACCTTTACCGTTCACTTTTTCACGAGTCATGTAGTAAAGACCCAACACCACGTCTTGTGATGGAACGATAATCGGATCTCCGTTTGCCGGAGAAAGAATGTTGTTGGTGGACATCATTAACGCACGCGCTTCTAATTGCGCTTCCAACGTTAACGGTACGTGTACTGCCATTTGGTCACCGTCGAAGTCCGCGTTGAACGCCGCACAAACAAGTGGGTGTAATTGAATCGCTTTACCTTCGATTAAGATCGGTTCAAACGCTTGAATACCCAAACGGTGCAATGTTGGCGCACGGTTCAACAGAATCGGATGTTCGCGAATGACTTCAGCCAAGATATCCCAAACAATCGCATCTTCACGCTCCACCATTTTCTTGGCGGCTTTAATCGTGGTTGCATAACCACGGCTTTCTAATTTTGCATAGATAAACGGACGGAATAATTCCAACGCCATTTTCTTCGGTAAACCGCATTGATGTAAGTGCAAGTATGGACCTACGGTGATTACGGAACGACCGGAGTAGTCAACACGTTTACCCAATAAGTTTTGACGGAAACGACCTTGTTTACCTTTGATCATATCCGCAAGTGATTTCAATGGACGACGGTTAGATCCCGTAATTGCACGACCGCGGCGACCATTATCTAACAACGCATCGACGGACTCTTGTAACATACGTTTTTCGTTACGCACGATAATATCCGGTGCGATTAAATCTAATAAACGTTTTAAACGGTTGTTACGGTTGATGACGCGACGGTATAAATCGTTCAAGTCGGAAGTCGCAAAACGACCACCATCTAACGGCACTAACGGACGTAAATCCGGTGGAAGCACCGGCAATACGGTCATCACCATCCATTCCGGTTTGTTGCCGGATTGTAAGAAGGCTTCCAATAATTTTAAGCGTTTAGTGATTTTCTTACGCTTGGTTTCGGAATTGGTTTCTTGTAATTCTTCACGTAAATTTTCGCATTCCGCTTCCAAATCGATACCGCGCAATAAGGCTTGAATGGCTTCTGCACCCATTTTGGCATCGAACTCATCTTGCCAACGGTCTTCCGCGTCAAGATATTGTTCTTCGGTTAATAACTGGCCTCGCTCAAGATCGGTCATACCCGGTTCGATCACAATGTAAGATTCAAAATAAAGCACGCGTTCAATATCACGCAACGGCATGTCTAACAATAAACCGATACGGGATGGCAGGGATTTTAAGAACCAGATGTGCGCCACCGGTGAGGCCAATTCAATGTGCCCCATACGTTCACGACGAACTTTAGTTTGAGTGACTTCTACGCCACATTTTTCACAAATCACACCGCGGTGTTTTAAGCGTTTGTACTTACCGCACAAACATTCGTAATCTTTTACCGGTCCGAAGATACGGGCACAGAAAAGACCGTCACGTTCCGGTTTAAAGGTACGATAGTTGATTGTTTCAGGCTTTTTAACTTCACCGTATGACCAAGAACGGATCATGTCAGGTGAGGCTAAACCGATTTTAATCACATCAAAATCTTCAGCGGTTTTTGATTGTGCTTTTAAAAACTTAACTAAGTCTTTCACAGATTTGCTCCTGTCGGAGTTAAACTTATTCAAGTGCGGTCGTTTTTCAAAACGTTTTTAAAATCGACCGCACTTGGGCTCAATAGGGGTGAATACCCTGACTTATTCTTCGTCCAAGTCGATGTTGATACCAAGTGAACGGATTTCTTTCATAATTACATTGAAAGATTCCGGTGTGCCCGGATCCATTTGTTGGTTGCCGCTGACGATGTTTTTATACATCTTCGTACGACCGTTCACATCATCGGATTTCACGGTTAACATTTCTTGTAAGGTATAAGCCGCACCATAAGCTTCAAGTGCCCACACCTCCATCTCACCGAAACGTTGACCACCGAATTGCGCCTTACCACCCAACGGTTGTTGAGTAACAAGACTATAAGAACCGGTTGAACGCGCGTGCATTTTGTCATCAACCAAGTGGTTCAATTTGAGCATATACATGTAACCTACAGTTACCGGACGCTCGAATTTCTCACCTGTACGACCATCATAAAGGGTAATTTGACCGGAAGTCGGTAAACCACCAAGCTCTAATAAGCCTTTAATTTCTTTTTCATGGGCACCGTCAAATACTGGTGTAGCAATCGGCAAACCCTTACGCAAGTTTTGTGCTAAACGCATCACTTCTTCGTCAGTAAAGGTGCTGAGATCCACTTTTTGTGAACCGCCGCCAAGGTCATAGGCTTTCTGCATGTATTCACGCAATTTCGCGATAGATTGTTGTTGTTTAATCATCGCGTTAATTTGATCACCGATACCTTTTGCCGCCAAACCTAAGTGAGTTTCTAAGATCTGACCGATATTCATACGGGATGGAACGCCCAGCGGGTTCAATACGATTTCAACAGGTTGACCGTTTTCATCGTATGGCATGTCTTCCACAGGGTTAATTTTTGAGATAACCCCTTTATTACCGTGACGACCCGCCATTTTATCACCCGGTTGAATTTGACGTTTCACCGCTAAGTACACTTTAACGACTTTTAACACGCCCGGTGCCAAATCGTCGCCTTGGATAATCTTGTTGCGTTGAACTTCTAATTTACGTTCAAATTCTTTACGTAATTCTTCGTGTTGTTCCGCTAACTGCTCTAATTGGTGTTGTTTTTCCTCGTTATCTAAGGTTTGTTCCAACCATTTAGTGCGGTCTAATTTATCTAAGGATTTCGCATCGAAACCACCGGATAACAATAGGTTGCGGACACGCATAAACAAGCCGGCTTCCAAGATCTCAAACTCTTCGCTTAAGTCTTTTTTCGCTTGTTTTAATTGCATTTCTTCGATTTCTAATGCACGTTTGTCTTTTTCTACGCCATCACGGGTAAACACTTGTACGTCAATAACGGTACCAGAAACGCTGTTTGGTACGCGTAAAGAAGAGTCTTTCACATCAGACGCTTTTTCACCGAAGATCGCGCGTAATAATTTTTCTTCCGGGGTTAATTGGGTTTCACCTTTTGGTGTCACTTTACCGACTAGAATATCACCGCCTTTCACTTCTGCACCGATATACACGATACCGGATTCGTCCAATTTACTTAATGCAGCTTCACCGACGTTAGGAATATCTGCAGTAATTTCTTCTGCACCTAACTTGGTATCACGTGCCACACAAGAAAGCTCTTGAATGTGAATAGTGGTGAAACGATCTTGTTGTACCACACGTTCGGAAACTAACATGGAGTCTTCGAAGTTATAACCGTTCCACGGCATGAACGCCACGCGAATATTTTGACCAAGCGCCAATTCACCTAAATCGGTAGAAGGACCATCTGCCAAAATTTCACCACGCTCAACCGGCTCACCTAATTCTACACAAGGAATTTGGTTAATACAGGTGTTTTGGTTAGAACGGGTATATTTGATTAAGTTATAAATATCAATACCGGCTTCGCCCGCAACGGTTTCGTCTTCATTGACTTTCACCACAATACGGGAAGCGTCTACGTATTGAATCGTACCACCGCGTTTTGCAACAACCGCAACACCGGAGTCAAGCGCTACCGCTTTCTCAATACCGGTACCGACTAACGGTTTGTCTGCGCGTAATGTTGGTACTGCTTGACGTTGCATGTTCGCACCCATCAAGGCACGGTTCGCATCGTCATGCTCTAAGAATGGAATCAAAGCTGCCGCCACAGAAACCACTTGTTGGGTAGAAACGTCCATATAGTGAATTTCTTCAGGTTTATAAAGACCTGATTCACCATGTTCACCACGACAGGTAACAAACGCATCGGTAAAACGGAAATTTTCATCAAGGTTTGAGTTCGCCTGTGCAATAACGTATTTACCTTCTTCAATCGCAGAAAGATATTCGATTTCTTCAGTCACTTGGCCATTGACGACTTTACGATATGGCGTTTCTAAGAAACCGTAGTCGTTAGTACGTGCATAAACGGAAAGCGAGTTAATCAAACCGATATTTGGACCTTCAGGTGTTTCAATCGGACACACGCGACCATAGTGAGTCGCATGGACGTCACGCACCTCAAAGCCGGCACGTTCACGAGTTAAACCGCCCGGACCCAATGCAGAAATACGACGTTTGTGTGTGACTTCTGATAACGGGTTGTTTTGGTCCATAAATTGGGATAATTGAGATGAACCAAAGAATTCTTTTACCGCAGCAGAAATCGGTTTCGCATTAATTAAATCTTGTGGTGTAACCGCTTCCAGGTCACCTAAAGACAAGCGCTCTTTCACCGCACGTTCAACACGCACTAAACCAATACGGAATTGGTTCTCTGCCATTTCACCCACTGAACGAATACGACGGTTACCCAAGTGGTCGATATCATCCACTTCACCACGACCGTTACGAATTTCGATCAGTTTCTTCATGACATTAACGATATCTTCGTTACTTAATGTGCCACTGCCGGTAGTTTCTTCAATGCCTAAAGAGCGGTTGAATTTCATACGACCTACCGCAGATAAATCATAACGGTCAGAAGAGAAGAATAAATTATCAAATAACGCTTCAGCCGCTTCTTTTGTCGGTGGCTCGCCCGGACGCATCATGCGATAGATTTCGACTAGCGCACTCAAACGGTCATAAGAAGGGTCAACACGTAAGGTTTCAGAAATATACGGACCATAATCAAGATCATTCGTAAACAAAGTCTCAATTTGTGTATAACCGGCTTGTGCCAATTTAGCCAATAACTCAAGGGAAAGCTCCATATTGGCAGGGCAAACCAATTCACCAGTTTCAAGATCCACATAATCTTTTGCTGCAACTTTGCCTACAATATATTCAGTCGGCACTTCAACTTGGCTAACGTTGTCTTTTTCTAAAGCTTTAATATGACGTGCAGTGATGCGACGACCACGTTCAACATACACTTTGCCATTAGCTTCAATATCAAATGCTGCCGTTTCACCACGTAAACGTTCAGGCATTAAATTCATCAGCAATTTATTATCTTTAATTTCGAAGACAACTTTATCAAAGAAAAGATCTAGGATTTGTTCAGTGGTGTAACCTAACGCACGCAAGATAATGGTTGCCGGTAATTTACGACGACGGTCAATACGCGCATATAAGTTATCTTTTGGATCAAATTCAAAATCCAACCATGAACCACGGTAAGGAATAATACGTGCATTATATAGCACTTTACCTGAAGAGTGCGTTTTACCTTTGTCACTATCAAAGAATACACCCGGACTACGGTGTAATTGAGACACGATAACACGTTCAGTACCGTTAATCACAAAAGTACCGTTATCGGTCATTAAGGGGATTTCCCCCATGTAAACTTCTTGTTCTTTAATATCTTTGATCGTACCCGGTGCAGCGTCTTTGTCATAACTTACTAAGCGTAATTTCACGCGTAATGGTGCTGCATAGGTGGTGCCACGGATTTGACATTCACGCACATCAAATACCGGCTCGCCTAATTGATAGCTAACATATTGTAATTCGGTATTTCCATTGGTACTGACAATAGGGAATACTGAACGGAAAGCGGCCTCTAAGCCTTGCTGACCATCCGGATCTCGTTGAATAAATTTCTCAAAAGAATCAAGCTGGATTGTTAATAAATAAGGAATATTTAAAACTTGCGGACGTTTGCCGAAGTCTTTACGAATTCGTTTTTTCTCGGTATAGGAGTAAACCATAGGGTTCCTCTGTTTGCTGTTCAGTGACCCACAATCAACACACAATAATTTGGGCAAAAATTGGTGATAACATATTAGATACCGTTTTAGATGACCGCACTATGAACCTTACTTCTTGAGTGGGTGACTCAAATTAGAATGCTGAATTTAATCTGAGGAAACAAAAGTAATTAAACGGCAAATTTACTTCTGTTTTTGATAGCACAAAATGGCTGATGGTCACCCACCAGCCATTTAGCCTGAGAAACAGGACAAAACAAAATCAAAATTATTTGATTTCTACTTTCGCGCCAGCTTCTTCTAATTCTTTCTTAAGTGCTTCTGCTTCTGCTTTAGCGATGCCTTCTTTCAATACAGCAGGTGCAGATTCAACTAAGTCTTTAGCTTCTTTCAAGCCTAAACCGGTTGCACCACGTACTGCTTTGATTACTGCTACTTTGTTAGCACCCGCTTCAGCAAGCACTACATCGAATTCAGTTTTTTCTTCTGCTGCCGCTGCTGCACCACCTGCTGGCGCTGCTGCTACTGCTGCCGCTGCTGAAACACCGAATTTTTCTTCCATCGCTGTGATTAATTCAACGATTTCAGTTACAGATTTAGAAGCAATCGCTTCAATGATTTGTTCGTTAGTTAATGACATAACAATCAATTCCTAAAGTAAATAAAGTTAATTGGATGAAGAAACGCTTGATTAAGCCGCTTCTTGTAATTTGTCGCGTAATGCCGCAAGAGTGCGAACAAGTTTGCCTGCCGCAGCTTCTTTCATTGTGCCCATTAAACGTGCAATTGCTTCGTCGTAAGTCGGTAATGTTGCTAAGAATTCAACATCTTGGATCTTACCTTCAAAGGCTGCACCTTTAAGTTCAAACTTATCGTTTGCTTTCGCAAATTCTTTGAACAAACGTGCTGCAGCACCTGGATGTTCAGTGGAGAATGCGATAAGTGTTGGACCGGTGAATGTGTCTTTCAAACATTCGAATTCAGTGCCTTCTACCGCACGACGTAATAAAGTATTACGAACAACGCGCATAGAAACACCGGCTTCGCGTGCAGATTTACGCAATTCGGTCATTTTGTCTACTGTTACACCACGGGAATCCGCGATCACAGCAGAAAGGGCACCTTTGGCTGCTTCATTTACTTCGGCAACAATTGCTTGTTTGTCTTGAAGATTTAATGCCATTGGCTTTTAGCTCCTGAATACACTCCGATTGCTCGGAATTTAAATACCTAATAAAACGACTATTAGGACGAATTCGGTGCACAGAAGCAAGAAAATTCTTATTCTGTTCACCATCTACGTAGGATAATTAAGATTGCTCCCCTACGGTCTTGGACGGGGCTTGAATGAGGTCAAGCACCAACCAGAAATACTAAACCGCAAATAAACTACGGTCTAAAAAGGTCAAAGATTATAACGGTCGAAATATCGTTTGTAAATGCTCGATGACAAAAAATCACCACTCAACAATGATAAACACCGGAAAAAATAACCGCACTCACAAAAGTGCGGTCACATTTCATTTTACTTTGATGAATTACAGTGAAGCTTGATCGATAGCTACACCGGCACCCATTGTCGTAGAAATACTGACTTTCTTAATGAAGATACCTTTAGAAGTTGCAGGTTTTGCTTTAGTTAAAGCAGCTAACAACGCTTGAAGGTTTTCTTTTAATTGTGCTTCAGAGAAATTTGCTTTACCGATAGTGGTGTGAATGATACCGTTTTTATCATTACGGTAACGAACCTGACCGGATTTCGCATTTTTAACAGCATCCGCAACGTTTGGTGTCACAGTACCCACTTTCGGGTTTGGCATTAAACCACGTGGGCCTAATACTTGACCTAATTGACCAACAACACGCATTGCATCAGGAGATGCGATTACAACGTCAAAGTTCATTTCGCCTTTTTTAACTTGCTCTGCTAAGTCTTCCATACCGACTAAATCAGCGCCCGCTGCTTTAGCGGCTTCTGCGTTTGCACCTTGGGTGAACACAGCCACGCGAACTTCACGACCTGTACCATGTGGTAACACAGTTGCACCACGAACGTTTTGGTCAGATTTACGAGGATCAATACCTAAGTTTACTGCAACATCAACACTTTCAACGAACTTAGCTGTTGCGAATTGTTTTAATAACGCGATTGCTTCGTTGATTTCATATGCTTTAGTAGAATCTACGCCAGCTTTGATTGCTTTCATTTTTTTAGTCAATTTAGCCATCGTATTATTCCTCCACCACTAAGCCCATTGAGCGAGCAGTACCAGCAATTGATTTCATTTTGGTTTCGATCGTCGCACCAGTCATATCTGCTGCTTTCGTTTCAGCGATTTGACGAACTTGATCTAAAGTGACTTTACCCACTTTATCTTTGTTTGGTTTACCAGAACCAGATTTGATACCTGCTGCTTTTTTCAATAAAACTGCTGCCGGTGGGGTTTTTGTAACAAACGTAAATGAACGGTCTGCATAGACAGTAATAACAACCGGAATTGGTAAACCTTTTTCTAAGCTCTCAGTACGAGCGTTGAATGCTTTACAGAATTCCATGATGTTCACACCTTGTTGACCTAACGCAGGACCAACCGGTGGTGATGGGTTTGCCATACCCGCTGCAACTTGCAACTTAACGTAGGCTTGGACTTTTTTTGCCATTTTAGTTTCCTCTAAATGGGTGATAACGCTATTACTAGCTCCCCTGTTGATAAAAAGGGTTGCATTCTAATCAAAGGCAACCGGTTTTTCAAGTAAAATACTTGAGAAAGTCACCGCACTTTAATCCCAGTTGATTTAAAGTGCGGTCAAAATTTTGAACATTTTTAACTAGCTATTCTTTTCTACTTGACCAAATTCAAGCTCAACCGGTGTCGCACGACCGAAGATAGATACAGAGACTTTCAAGCGGCCTTTTTCGTAGTCGATTTCTTCGACTGTACCGTTGAAATCCATAAATGGTCCTTCGGTGACACGGACTTCCTCGCCCGGTTGGAAAGTCGTTCTTGGTTTTGGTTTATCGCTATTTTGCTCTAAGCGATTTAAAATAATATCCGCTTCACGATTGCTAATTGGTGCCGGTTTATCCGGTGTACCGCCGATGAAACCCATCACACGTGGCACGCTACGCACCAAGTGCCAAGTGTCATCATTCATTTCCATTTGTACTAACACATAACCCGGAAAATATTTACGTTCACTTTTGCGACGTTTACCTGCCACATTTTCGACAACTTCCTCTGTCGGCACTAACACTTCACCGAATTGATCTTCCATATTGTGAAGTTTAATGTATTCACGCAATGTCGTCGCAACACGCGCTTCAAAACCGGAGAAGGCCTGCAACACATACCAACGTTTTTTATTTGCGGTTTCGGTCATTTTAGAATCTCCAGTCAGTTAAGAAGGTAATGATACTCACGATAATTGAATCTAAGCCCCAGAGGATTAAAGACACAAACACAGTTACACCCACAACAATAAAAGTGGTTTGCGTTGCTTCCGGGCGGCTTGGCCAAACAATGCGACGTAATTCAGTTCGAGCATCTTGGAAGAAACCAAGTGCTTTTCGTCCTTGGTTAGTCATTGCAGCTATCCCTAAAGCAATCAGTAGCAATACAACAACAGCAACAACACGGATCGGCGTGGAATATTGATCTTCGAAATAAATATTACCGAAAGCTGTTGCAGCAATGATCACAACTGTCAACAACCATAAAAAAGCATTTAATCCTTTAGACTTTTCTTCAGGAGCCTCAAGCGTATTTTTCTTTTTTTCTATGTCTAATGCCATAAATTTAATCCATCGTAATAACGTAAAATAAGGAATCTTGTTGATAAGGCGCGAAATTATAACAACTAATTCCTCAGTTAGCTATAAAAAGTTCCCACTGCAAAACAAGAGATGGCAATATAAGAACATCGCTCGGCAAAGTAATTAGCACTGATCAGAGGCGCAAGATATGGTCTTTTTTGTATTAAGCGCATCCTCATTGCTACCCATTGCATCTATCAATGATTGCATTTTGCGTAAAATCATATTGAGAACAATGCCATAGGCCGGTACGAACAATAGAACACCAATAAAGAGTTTGAATAAATAATCGACAAAACCGATTTCGACCCAGTGTTCCGCCATAAACGGATCGCTACTGGCATAAAAAGCTATCGCGAAGAACAAATAGGTATCTGCCATTGAGCCAAATACCATAGAGCTAGTCGGTGCAATCCACCACGTTTTCAGTTGACGGAGTCGGTTAAAGACCACAACATCCAGCAACTGCCCAAAGACATAAGCACAGAAACTAGCTACCGCAATACGAAAGACGAAGACGTTAAATTCACTTAACGCAGAGAATCCTTGATATTGGCTTTCTGAAAAGAGTGTAGAAACTAAATAACTGATAATTAACGCAGGAATCATGACAATAAAAATAATCCAACGCGCTTCTTTTGCACCAAATACCCGCACGGTCAAATCGGTTGCTAAGAAGATAAATGGGAACGTGAGTGATCCCCATGTGCTGTGAAACATGAAATCTTCCTGTGCACCAAACAGGGTTAATGGCACATGAATTTCAAAAGGAATTTGGACTAAGTAGTTGCTGGCAGCAATGATAAAAATATGAAAGAAACTGAGCAGAACAAGCGCTCGACGTTTTTGATGATCGTTGAAGATCGAAAATGCCTGTGTCATTTTGTGTTACCTTTTTAGTTTAAATTGGGGTTAGGGAACCCAGTGAATATGTGATTCTGCAAAAATTGCAGGGCGCAAATAATACTTCATCAAAAAAATAATTCAACCGAAATATCACGCACTTCAAAAGGTCAAGATTTTTCTGTATCATGAAAAAGAATTATTCTTAATATTAAAAAGGACCTTTATGAAATCATGCATTAAACTTTCTCCTATTAGTTTAGCTCTTTTTTCTGTTTTCTCGACCCAAACATTCGCAGAGGAAACAAATACTGAGGCATTAGCACCTATCGTTGTCACTGCCGCCGGTACCTCTCAAGATTTAAAAGATGCGCCTGCCAGCATCAGCATTGTGAATAAAGAACAGCTTAAACAACATCCATCCAATCGTTTGGAAGAAGCGTTACAAGATATTCCGGGCGTAAATGTCAGCGGGAGTAATGTGAATAAATCAGATATTTCTATCCGTGGTTTACCGGCTGATTACACATTGATTATGGTGGATGGTCGTCGTCAAAATACCCGTGAATCCCGCCCAAATGGTAACGGCGGTTTTGAAGGTGCATTTATCCCGCCGGTAAATGCAATTGAGCGCATTGAAGTGGTACGTGGGCCGATGTCCTCTCTATATGGTTCTGATGCGATGGGCGGCGTTGTCAATATTATTACCAAAAATGTTACCAAAGAATGGACAGGATCTGCTTCTGTCGGCTTTACCGCACATGACAAAAGCACTTTTGGTAACGGGCATCATGGTAATTTCTTTGTTTCAGGTCCATTAGTTCAAGATAAGCTAGGACTGCAAGTTTACGGCGGAGCAGACTATCGTCCTGAAGATAATATCATCGGCGGTTCTAATCGTAATAAAAATCGTAATATCAATGCCAAACTTTCTTTTACTCCGACAGATAAACAAACCTTTATCTTAGAAGGCGGTCGCCACTTACTCGAAAAACAAGAAACACCGGGAAAATCCTTAGCGTTAACTACAACACGTGGTGCCAGTGTTGCACACAACCAACCGGGAGCTACGCACGCCATCAGAAATCACTGGTCTTTAACCCATCAAGCCGATTGGGATGTGATAAGTTCCGAATTGAGTTTATATCAAGAAAAAGCCAAACGTGAAGTAAGCACAAATGGCGTGGTAGATTCTCGTAAACCGGAAATCACAAATACCGTATTTGATGCGAAATTCATGTTACCTGTGGCAAACCATTTCTTCGTATTTGGTGGTCAGCATCAAAATGCCAAATTGGAAGACGATTCCGTTACCAAAGTCAATCGAATGACAAGAACAGTGAATGGAAAAACGCAAACACGCTCAGTGCCTGTTTATAAAAATACGAAAAATAACGTTCACCAGTATGCGTTTTTCCTTGAAGATGAAATTAATTTCACCGATAAATTCCTATTAACCCTAGGAACTCGCTTGGATCATCACCAGAAGTTTGGTACGCATTGGAACCCAAGAGCCTATGCGGTTTACCATATTGATGATAACTTCAGTGTAAAAGGGGGAATCGCGAAAGCTTTCCGTGCACCAAGTATTCGTGAATTGAGCGAAAGCTATGTTACTGCGACAGAAGCAGGCGCCGGTGTCATTTACGGTAATCCAAACTTAAAACCGGAAACCAGCGTCAATGAAGAGGTAAGTGTCGTTTACAATCACGATAGCGGTGCCAATGCCACAGTAACCTTGTTTAATACAGAGTTTAAAAACAAACTGACCAGCCATTACACCGGCAATCCGGATCCGCTTACCGGTGCTAAACTTTATAAATACAGCAATGTCGGTCGAGCCAATATTAAAGGCGTTGAAGTGAGTTCCCATATTCCGTTTGACGAACACTGGAACGTAGATTTGTCTTATACATACCAGCATTCAAAACGTAAATCGGATGAAGACATTTCGGCTTCAGGCGTGAGTTTAAGAGGATTGCCATTAGATAATACGCCTAAGCATGCAGCCAGCGGAAAACTAAATTGGATCGTAAATGATCGCTTAAGCGCCTATACTCGCGTGGCTTATAAAGGTAAACAAATTTGGGCAAATCCGCGTAATGGGGACAACCGAAATGCCTACCGTACTCGCGGCGGATATACCACGGTGGATTTGGGCACAACCTATAAGGTTAATCCAAATGTCTCTCTTAACTTTGCGGTATTAAATATTGGTAATGAAATTGGCGAGCGTGTGGATACCAACGGCGGAAGCTGGACGGTAGAAGATGGTCGTCGTTTCTGGACAAACCTTAATATCACATTCTAATCCAATCACAATAAGGCACATTTGATTTCTAAAATGTGCCTTCATTCTTCCCTAAAAGTGCGGTCAAAATTTATTTTAAATTCTATAGTTCAGGTTCATTTAATACACTAAGTAACGCTAAACGCTTACGATAATTTTTTAAGACACAATCGATATGTGACTGTGGCATAAATGATTGCGAATAAATCCGCTCGACCTTCTCTCTTTCTTGTGTAATTTCAGGAATGAATTTTTGAATAATCACATTCTTATTTAATCCAATATTTTCCCCAAACTCGACAAAATCATCGCCGATATATTCGCCGTATTGAGTATTAAATCCTTTGGCGAGTGCGGCATTACCTTCTTCTCGCACTAACAATGGTAAGGCAAGTAGCATTGAGTTAAACACCTCAGGATAAGGCGACACCGACACAAAATCATAAATTGGTGCAAGTTTTGGATAGCTATTTTTGGGATAAATAAATGAAAAATTACGTAAGTGGAGATCATTATTGCCCAATAAATAAGCATAAATAATTCGACGGAAAATCTCTCGTTGTTGTGCCAAATGGTTTTCCGTATGCTGTAAAATAAACTGCGCAATTCGTTCATAACTCACATATTGCTCATTATTAGTACCTATTTTTCCATACTTTTCCCGAATGTTCATTGCACCATCAAGTTGTTCTTGGTGAATCGCTTTTTGCTGTTCATCACGATCAAAGCGCTTTATCACAAAAGCAAATTCTGGTTGATTTTCTGCGTCAGCAAAAAACACTAAACCATTTTCTGGTACTTCAAACCCTAGTTCTTTCATCACACACATGGTGGCATGTTCATTTTCAGCTAAAAAAGGATACTCTTCAGGAGAAGGCTTTAAAATGTAATTCCCTTGTTGATTTACGCTGTCAAAGTGATCCTCTTCAATAATAAGCTGTAATTTGGGTTGAAAGCCTGAAATACTCATACCTTGCTGTTTTTTTGGCTTCTCTTTGATAAATTCTTGGCGAGAAAAGGGCAATTCAGGATTAAAATATTTATTACCCGTAAGGTAATGCAAACCTTCAGTGCTGTAACCCAAAAGTACTTCATTTTTTTTCAACGGTTTTAATAAAATACGACAGAAACTCATTGTTTTTCCTCCTGAATTTGCACAGCACCCAACATATTCTCCCCATTGTTAAGTAAAAAACGAAACATATCGCCTTCATCAATTCGTTGGTGAAGGGCATATTTATGTTTTAGCCAGCCTTCCGGCACCAGTGATGCAAAATAAGGGAATAAGGTTTCCGAATGAAAAGGGCTTTGATTAATGGGAAAGCTGAGAGAGAGCGGTATTCCTTGATAATCCGGATTATACGCAAAATGAAAACCACGATAATCTTCTCGAAGTAAGCCGATAAATTCACCGTAGAGAAAGACTTTTCCCGAGCGGACTAAATTGCGCATAGCGAAACTCCTAATGTTTGAGCAACAAGAAAAACGGTGGTAAATCGAACTTGACTTGGATCTTGAAATAGGCGATTTAGCGTAGAAATAGACACGCCGGTTTGTAACTCCAACATACTTAGCTCAATACCAAGTGATTTCCGTTTATCATTTAACATTTTTCCAAATGCCTTGAGATCGGTAATCTTCCCGGCATAAAGCTGTTGCCTTTGTGCTTGCTCATAGGCAATCACAGCTTGTTGAAGCTTTTTCAATTCATCAATTTGACTCTCTAATTGTGCACTAAGATGATTCATATTTGATATTTTATGTTTATTATTTGGATAAGTTAATCATATATGATTTTTTCACGCTTAAAAACATCTTTTTTGAGATTTTTTAAAGAAAAATCTAATTAATTACTCATAAATGATATTTTTGAAAAACCTTTCTTCGAATCAATGAGGTGTTTAGTCTCACTTTTAGAGCGCCGCAAGGATAATCTTCTCCCTCAAAGAGAGAGGATTCATTCAAGTGGACTGACAACGATGCCATACCAGCGCAACATGAAAATACAGAATAAAGTTGTACTGTGTGGCAGTTTATGAAACAATTCGCTGTTATTTAGCGTGAAAAATAGAACAATTTAAGGGATACGATAGTGATCGATTTCGATGGCTACCGTCCGAATGTAGGCATTGTTATTTGTAACGACAAAGGGCAAGTGCTGTGGGCGAAGAGATACGGACAGAATTCTTGGCAATTTCCGCAAGGGGGCATTAATGATAACGAAACTCCCGAGCAAGCCATGTTTAGAGAATTATTTGAAGAAGTGGGGCTAACGCCTAAAGATGTGCGTGTTCTATATGCGTCTAAACAGTGGTTACGTTATAAATTACCGAAGCGTTTATTGCGTCACGATTCCAAACCAATGTGTATCGGGCAGAAGCAACGTTGGTTTTTATTGCAGTTAGTGACTGATACCAAGAATATCAATATGCAGTGCAGTAAAACGCCCGAATTTGACGGATGGCGTTGGGTGAGTTTTTGGTATCCGGTGCGTCAAGTGGTGTCTTTTAAAAAAGAGGTTTATCGTAAAGCCATGAAAGAGTTTGCGGCGGTGTTATTTGAGGAAAACAGTAAAGCCTTGGCGCAGACTGAAACCGCAACATTCGGCGATAAGAAACCCGCGTTCTCTTCTCACAAGCAACATTATTCCAAATCGTCCAAACGCACACCGCATAAATATAGAGGATAATTATGTTAACCTTCTTTCTCTTCTGCTTGCTTGCCGGTTGTGCTGCCGGCTTCTTGTCGGGGCTTTTCGGCATTGGCGGCGGCATGGTGATTGTACCAATGATGGTTTATCTACTGCCGATTGTGGGTGTGCCGGATTCATTGCTCATGTCCACCGCACTTGGCACGTCTTTTGCCACCATTGTGGTTACCGCGTTTTCTTCCGCACAACGACACCATAAACTCGGCAATGTGGTTTGGTCAACGTTGAAATATTTCGCTCCTGCCTTAATGATTAGCGCATTTATTTCCGGACAATACATCAGTAAATTGCCGCCTGAAATTTCCGGTAAGTTATTTGCCGGCTTAGTCACCTATCTGGCGATTAAAATGATTTTGTCCATTAAGCCGAAAAATCTCAATCCGAATAAAAAAATCACGCCGTTATCCTCAATTATCGGCGGTGCTTTAATCGGTATGATATCGAGCGTTGCCGGTATTGGCGGCGGCGGCTTTATCGTGCCGTTTTTAAATTCACTCAATGTGGACATTAAAAAAGCCATCGGTACCTCCGCATTTTGTGGAATGTTAATGGGCATTGCCGGTATGTTGAGCTTTATGCTGAGCGGTTGGGAAACACCGGGTATGCCGAATTATTCCCTCGGTTTTGTGTACCTTCCTGCCGTGTTAGGCATTACCGTCACCTCATTTTTTACCTCCAAACTCGGCGCCAATATGACCAACCGATTACCGGTGTCGACCTTGAAGAAAGGATTTGCCGCCTTCTTAATTGTGGTGGCGATTAATATGTTATTGAAATAAGGAATGTTATGAATTCAGACTATTTGGTTTTACCCCATTTCGACCCGGCAATTTTTGAATTTGGTCCAATTGGCCTGCGCTGGTACGGTTTAATGTATTTACTTGGTTTTATTTTCGCCCGCTGGCTTGGCGTACGTCGTGCCAAACAGCCAAACAGCGGTTGGACGGTAGATCAAGTGGACTCTTTGCTATTTAACAGCTTTATGGGGATTTTCTTCGGCGGACGAATCGGCGATGTTTTCTTTTATAATCTGGATCGTTTTTTACAGGATCCACTGTATTTATTCCGTGTTTGGGAAGGGGGCATGTCTTTCCATGGCGGTTTAATCGGTGTGATTATCGCCATGATTATCACCTCTAAAATTCAAAAACGCCGCTTTTGGGCAACGGCTGATTTTATGGCACCCTTAATTCCGTTCGGGCTAGGTATGGGGCGTATTGGTAATTTCATTAACCTTGAATTATGGGGGCGTCAAACCGATGTGCCTTGGGCGATGATTTTCCCAACAGATCCGTTGCTTTTGCCTCGCCATCCGTCTCAGTTATATGAAGCGGTGTTGGAAGGTTTAGTGTTGTTCTTGATTCTCAATGGGTTTATTCGCAAACCACGTCCGACAGGTTCTGTGGCTGGGTTATTCCTTATCGGCTACGGGTTTTTCCGTTTTATCGTTGAATACGTGCGCGAACCGGATGTAGAGCTTTTCCTTAATGTGATCACGCGCGGGCAGTTACTTTGCGTGCCTATGATTGTGGGGGGCATTGCCATTATGCTTTGGGCATATCGCAAAAGTGCGGTGCAAAAATCCGTTAAATAATGCCTTTGGCATGATTTCATTTTCTTCATGTTATTGCATAAACGACCGACTTCTGATTAAAAGTCGGTCGTTTTGCATTCGCTTACCTATGCACCAATCCATGCTAGAAACTCTTCCTCACTCAACACCTGCACGCCTAATTCTGCCGCTTTGGTGAGTTTGGAACCTGCCGCTTCACCGGCGATAACATAGTCGGTTTTGGCTGAAACACTGCCGCTGACTTTGGCGCCGAGTTGTTGTAACAGCGCTTTGGCATCGTTGCGTCCCATTTGGGAAAGTGTGCCGGTGAGCACCACGGTTTTGTCTTTGAACGGATTTTCTTTCACTTCCTGTACTTCAACAGTTTCCCAATGCACGCCTTGAGCGATGAGATCATTCACCACCGCAACATTGTGTTCTTCGCGCCAGAACACAAAAATGCGATTCGCGACCACCTCGCCCACATCAGGCACTTGTTTTAACTGTTCTAAATCGGCATTTTGTAAGGCTTCTAAGGTTTTGAAATGGTTTGCCAGATTTAATGCGGTGGCTTCACCCACATCACGAATACCCAATGCAAAGATAAAACGGGCGAGGGTCGTGTGTTTGGCTTTTTCTAAGCTGGCTAACGCATTTTCAGCAGACTTCGGCCCCATGCGTTCTAAGCGGGTGAGTGTGGTTAAATCTAACTTGAACAAGTCTGCCGGGGTATGAACCAATTCACGATCCACCAGTTGCTCAATCAGTTTGGCACCTACACCGTCAATGTCCATGGCTTTGCGTGAGACGAAATGTTTTAGCGCTTCTTTACGTTGTGCCGCACAGAATAAACCGCCGGTGCAACGAGCCACCGCTTCGCCTTCAATGCGTACGATTAAGGAACCGCACACCGGACAGTGCGTTGGAAAGACAATTTGGCGCGCATTGGCCGGGCGGCGATCATGTACGACGCCAATAATTTGTGGAATCACATCGCCGGCACGACGAATAATCACCGTATCGCCGATAGCAATGTTGAGGCGCTCGATCTCGTCGCCGTTATGTAAGGTCGCGTTACTTACCGTTACGCCGGCAACGAATACCGGTTGTAGTTTAGCCACAGGCGTGATGGCACCGGTGCGACCGACTTGGAATTCCACGTCATTTAATACTGTTAGTTCTTCTTGTGCAGGAAACTTGTAAGCGATTGCCCAACGCGGTGCTTTGGAAATAAAGCCCAGTCTTTGTTGCAATTCGATGTCATTGACTTTTAATACCGTACCGTCAATGTCATAACCCAAGGAGCTACGTTTTTCCATCATAGTGCGGTAGAAATTTAAAACGTTTTCAACGCCATCGCATAAACGGATTTCGCTATTTACCGGCACACCGATGGATTTCAACCATTGAAGACGTTCATAGTGCGTTGGTGGTAAATTTACGCCTTCGGCAATGCCAATGCTGTACGCGTTAAGCATTAATGGACGTTGGCTAGTGATTTTTGGATCCAATTGGCGTAAGGAACCTGCTGCCGCATTACGCGGGTTAGCAAAGGTTTTTTCACCCTGTTCCAAGGCGTGCTCGTTTAAGCGCTCGAAACCGTCGTGCGGCATAAACACCTCACCGCGCACTTCCAAGCGTGTTGGCGGATTGTCCGTCAGTAGCTGCAAGGGAATGTTACGAATGGTACGAATGTTTTGTGTGATGTCTTCGCCCGTTGTGCCATCGCCGCGTGTTGCTGCTTGGGTCAGCACGCCATTCACATACAAAATACTGACTGCCAATCCGTCCAATTTAGGTTCGCAACAAAATGTCAATGGCTCGGGCACAAGTCCTAAACGATCTTGAATGCGTTTTACGAATGCCAGAAATTCCTCATCAGAAAAGGCGTTATCTAACGAGAGCATCGGAAGTTCATGTTTAATTTGCGCAAACTCCGACAACGGCCGCGCGCCCACACGTTGGGTCGGCGAATCGGCGGTGATCAGTTCGGGATGTTGTTGTTCTAAAGCTTTGAGCTGATGAAATAAACGATCGTATTCGCTGTCGGGAATCTGCGGTTCGTCTAACACATGATATTGATATTCGTGATAACGCAGGTTTTTTCTGAGATCGTCAATTTGTTGTTGGATTGAAGTTGTCATTGTTATTCCATAAAAATAATCGAAAAAACGACCGCACTTTAGGGCGGCAAATTGAAGAGGGCAATGTGATGCACCGCGTCTAAACCATGGTGCGAGGACATCAAGCCGTTCAATGAAAAATACAGCACATTATAAGGGAAAACCACGCTAACCAAGCAGCAGTAATCAAATTTTCCACTGAATTTTTAGGCGATTTTTTGGTTCTACGGCGTTATTGTGCAAACTTCTACGGCGGATTCTGATAGAATAGCCCGACTTAAATCAATCGATAACCCATGAACCCATAGGAAAAATATGAAATTTATTGATGAAGCTTTGATTCGTGTCGAAGCCGGTGACGGAGGCAATGGGTGTGCCAGTTTCCGTCGTGAAAAATACATCCCGAAAGGCGGACCGGACGGTGGCGATGGCGGCGATGGCGGCGATGTCTATTTAATTGCTGACGAAAATTTAAATACCTTAATTGACTACCGCTTTGAAAAACGTTTTGCTGCCGAACGCGGCGAAAACGGTCGTAGTGCAAATTGCACCGGACATCGCGGCAAAGACATTACGTTACGCGTGCCGGTGGGGACGCGCGCCATTGATAACGACACCCAAGAGGTCATTGGTGATTTAACCCAAAACGGTATGCGATTATTGGTTGCCAAAGGCGGTTATCATGGGCTTGGCAACACGCGTTTTAAATCCTCTATTAACCGTGCACCGCGTCAAAAAACCATGGGCACCCCCGGGGAAAAACGCGATTTATTATTAGAACTTATGTTACTTGCGGATGTGGGTATGCTGGGCTTACCTAATGCCGGTAAATCCACCTTTATCCGTGCCGTTTCCGCCGCCAAACCGAAAGTCGCGGATTACCCGTTCACCACCTTAGTGCCAAGTTTAGGCGTGGTGAAAGTGGACGATAACCGCAGCTTCGTGGTAGCCGATATTCCGGGCTTAATTGAAGGCGCCTCTGAAGGTGCAGGCTTAGGCATCCGCTTTCTAAAACATTTGGAACGTTGCCGCGTATTGATTCACCTGGTGGATATTCACCCAATCGATGAATCCGATCCGGCAGACAATGTGGCGATTATCGAATCGGAATTGTTTCAATACAGCGAGTCCTTGGCAGAAAAACCGCGTTGGTTAGTCTTCAATAAAATCGATACCATGAGCGATGAAGAAGCCCATGAACGCGCAGAAGCAATCGCCGAACAACTTGGCTGGGAGGAAGATTATTATTTGATTTCTGCCGCTACCGGTAAAAACGTGCCACAACTTTGCCGTGATATTATGGACTTCTTGGAAGCCAACCCACGCGAAACAGAGGTCGCGCCGGTTGAAAACGAAGAAGTGAAATTCAAATGGGAAGAGTATCATCAAGCGCAATTGGAAAATGCCGATTTTGATGATGAAGACGATGATGACTGGGATGACTGGTCGGAAGAAGACGAAGAAGGCGTAGAAATTATTTATAAGCCCTAATCTGATATAAAATGGGGTGAGCCTAGAAAATAGGCTCTCCCCATTGTCAATGTATCGTCAGACAGTTTAAACATGCCTACTGTGAAACAGTATTCTGCTGACTTGCTAAAATATTCCCTAAATTCATTTCCAACCAATCCACCAACTCAAACATTTTATTGGACGCCTGCGCGCCGAATTCCGTTAAGGTGTAATCCACTTGTGGCGGCACGGTGTTGTAGGATTTGCGAATTAACATGCCGTCTGCTTCCAGTTCTTGTAGCGTTTTTGTCAACATACGTTCACTCACGCCATCAATGGCTCGGCGAAGTTCACTAAAACGCTTGGTGCCGGAATGCAAACTCACCAATACCAACGCCCCCCAACGACTGGTTAAATGCTGCAAAATTTGCCGGGAAGGACAGGCAGAAGCCAACACATTGCCACGCTCAACACTTTTTTCCATTTTTATTTCCTTAAAAATCAATAGATTAAAAATTATTTTCAAAAAATTTCAAAACTTACGTTTACGTAAGTACTTCTAAAAAGTAAGTATTGAAATATAATACGTCACATCAAGCGAACAAGCAAATGTTCAAACATCATTTCAACTTAACGAGAAGGAAAACATCATGACAACGAAAACTATCGCAATTACCGGTGCAATAGGTCAATTCGGCGCAATCGCGTTAAATTTATTAAAAGCAAAACACGCCAACGTCATCGCACTTGTGCGTTCCCCGGAAAAAATTTCCGGCGTAGAAGCCCGCAAATTTGATTATTCAAAAACAGAAGGCCAAGTAGAAGCTTTACAAGGAGTGGATACTTTAATTTTAGTCTCAAGCAGTGAAGTGGGGCAGCGAATTCAACAACATAAAAATGTGATTGAAGCGGCAAAAAAAGCCGGTGTAAAACACATTATTTACACCAGCTTACTCGGCGCCACCAACGACAATACGGTGAAATCCCTTGCCGGTGAACACGTTGCAACCGAAGCCGCCTTAAAAGCCTCCGGCATCCCTTACACCATTTTACGCAATGGTTGGTACACAGAGAACTACACGGCTTCAATTCCAGCAGCATTAGCAAACAATGCTTTCTACGGTTCAGCAAAAAACGGCAAAATTTCCTCCGTACTTCGCGCAGAACTTGCGGAAGCAGCGGTAAACGTTGCATTAAGTGAAGGCCATGAAAACCAAACTTACGAACTCGCCGGATCAACTAGCTGGACATTAACCGACCTTGCCGCAGAAATCAGCAAACAAACCGGTAAAGAAATCCCTTACGTGGATATTCCGGCAGAAGACTACGCTGCTGCGCTTGTTCAAGCCGGTTTAGACGCGGGATTTGCTGGCTTAATTGCACAATGGGATGTGGATGCGTCAAACGGTGCATTATTCTCAGAAGACAAAACCCTTGAGAAATTGCTTGGCCGTCCAACAGCAGGATTGGATGTAGCGGTGAAACAAGCTTTATCCCACTAATAACATTTGACTAAAACAAGGTGCGGTTATTATCGCACCTTTTTAAATGGCGTTTGTTTATTCGGGGAGTAATAAAAATAAGGAGAATGATCTGCCCCCAAAAAAGTTAGACTGATTTAGTTCAAGGACTGAGTTCTGTAATTCACAGGGCTGAGTCCTTTTAGTTTCTCCTGAATACGCTCATGGTTGTAATAATGAATGTACTCGAGGATTGTTTTTCCAGTTGTTTGAACGTCTCAAATAGTTTACCGTAATAATATTCCGTTTTTAATGGTCCTTTTGCTTCATGATTCTGTCCCTCATATCAAATATTGTCTTATTTAGCACCTCACCAAAAATTTTCGGAATAAATATTGACTTTAACCTTAGGTCAAGGTTTATGATTCGTGCGCATTCAGTTATCACATAGGAGAAAAACATGAAAAAACTTATGACTTTTATCACACTTAGCGCTGCTGCAGTTTCAATTTATGCCCAAGCTAATGAACAACCGCATCAAGCACACATGAAAATGCATCAAGCACACATGAATATGCCAATGTCGACAGATTCTGCAATGCAACAAGAATTAATGCAAGGTATGAGTCAAATGCATCAAGACATGATGGCAGCTGCGCAATATAAAGATCCTGATGTTGCTTTTGCAGCAGGTATGTTGCCACACCATATTGGCGCAGTAAAAATGGCGGAAGTTGAATTAAAATACGGAAAAGATCCTGAGATGCGTAAGCTTGCTGAGAATATTATTAACGCACAACAAGCGGAAATTGAACAAATGCAAAAATGGCTTAAAGCACACAATAAAAAAGCTCCGTAAAATGATCTGACCCCAAAAGTTAGACTGATTTAGTTCAAGGACTGAGTTCTGTAATTCACAGAGCTCAGCCCTTTTAGTTTCCCCTGAATGCGCTCATGGTTGTAATAATGAATGTACTCATGAATCGTTTTTTCCCGTTGTTAGAACGTCTCAAATCATTTACCGTAATAACATTCCGTTTTTAATCGTCCAAAGAAGCTTTCCATCGCACTATTATCTAAACAATTTTCCTTCCTTGACATACTCTGTTGAATGCCATTCTCTCGTAAAATCGCCTGATAACCGACCATTTGATACTGCCATCCTTGGTTAGAATGCAAAATGGTTTTTGTGCCTTCAAGCCTTGTTACAGCTTGTATCACGTTAAGTTTAAATTCAGGTGAGTAATTTCACTTCTTATCCAGCGCTGTTAACCTATTGATTCTACTATGATTAAATTGGTTAACCCAATATTCTGATGTTGTTTCGACAAGTTGAAAATGCCTGCGGGTAAGTGAACGATTTTTACCATTTTGAAGATAAAATTCGATGACTTGTTGTTTGAAAAGAAAATTGTATTTGGTCATAAAAAATCTGCACCTTAGTTAGTTGGTTGTTTAGTCCAACTGTTGGGGTACAGATCATGTTTTGAATTAATTAATGCACAAGACAAATTAGAAGCTACAGGCAAGGCAAAAATCACGCCGGCGTTTAATTTACCATCTAAATTTGTGTTACACACCGTCGGACCAATTATCTACGAAAACGTCAATGAAACTGACCGCACTTTGCTTGCCGATGGCTACCGTTCTTGCTTAGAACTCGCCAAAATAAACGATCTAAACTCTGTCGCATTTTGTTGTATTAGCGCAGGCGAATTTCGTTTTCCAAATCAATTAGCAGCAGAAATTGCGGTAGAAACCGTACGAGCATTTTTGGACAAAAATCCGAAAATGAAGGTGGTGTTTAATGTGTTTAAAGAGGTAGATTGGGCGATTTATGAAAAACTATTGGCAAGATAATCAAGAAAGTGCGGTTGATTTTAAAAATGTTTTACACCAACCGCACTTTTTATTTTCAAATACTTCCCGCCTTTTCAATCACAAAAATCCGTGCTTCTCCTTGCGGTTGGGCAACGTGTTCAGTACCAATACCGGCATAAAATCGTAGCGTGCAACTTGTTGCACGAAATCGTG